>JAMPBF010000157.1 GCA_023666805.1 Bacillota bacterium | reverse complement strand
AGCTCCATGTTTTCCATGCTTTGACGGGTCAGGGCAAAATTCTGCTCCATTGCGGAAACCGTGGCGGATATATCTTTTGTAAACTGTGCGATAATGCGGGAGATCTCGGCGGCGGAGCTTTTTGTCTGGTCGGATAAGCTGCCTATCTCCTCGGATACTACGGCGAAGCCCTTTCCCGCCGATCCGGCGTGGGCTGCCTCAATAGTGGCGTTAATCGCAAGAATGTCGGTTTGGGTGGAAATGTTTTGGATCATTTTTACGATCTCGGAAATTCTTTTTGACTGCTTTGAAAGGCTTTCGATCGTCTTCATGGTTTCCTCGGTTCGGCTGAACATTTCCCTATTTGCCTTAATTTAACAAGAGGTGAAGTGCGAAAAGCGTTTTTTTGTGCGTGAAAAGTATTTTTTTCCATCGGGGTGATTTTTCCTCAAGACGAGGAGCCGTTTGGCCGTATAAACGGGCTCGGTTTTTCAAAATAAAAAATTTTTTTCAAAAAACTATTGACAAACGAGGAAAAAAGTGATACATTATGTTTAGCACTCTAAGAGGAAGAGTGCTAACAGTCGAAAGAAAAGAGTGCCAAAAGCGGCGGCGAATACCTTTAAACAACGATTTTATAAAGGCTTTGCAAATTCCGAGGGGCTTTTGGGAGCTTGGGAGGAAAGAGCGGATAGGTTATGGAAAAAAGAACCTTGAAAATACTGGAAACGGTAGTAGACGAATATATCCGCAGCGGCGAGCCTGTAGGGTCGAAAACCGTACAGGAAAAGCTTGAGCCCAAAGTCTCCTCTGCCACCATAAGAGGAGAAATGGCAATGCTGGAGCAGCTTGGCTACCTTGAGCACCCCCACACCAGCGCAGGCAGGATACCTACCTTTAGCGGCTATCGGCTTTATATTGAGACCTTTATGCCCGAAAACAAGCTTTCCGACGAGCAAAAACAGCAGATCGACAGTATCTTTCGGGACATAGACTACGACAGCGACGACAAGCTGATCGCAGAGGCGGGAAGGGCGCTGGCACAGGTCACAAAGTGCGCCATAGTCACCGCCAACGAGACGGGAAGATTCTCGGTGATAACCAAGGTGGAGGTCATTCCCACAGGCAGAAGGATGTATGTGCTTTTGCTAATAACCTCGGGAGGCAGCATTAAAAATCGGGTGTGCCGGCTGCAATTCGATCTTACCGACGAGCAGATGGCATTTTTCACAAAATTTGCGGAGGAAAACCTGACGGGAATAAATCTTGAAAGCATTTCCCCCGAGTTTATGGACAGCCTTTCCGCAGCCTTGGGCAGCTATATGATGACCCTTTCTCCCTTGATGCAGGGAATTGCGGAGATGACCAGGGAAATTACCCGAGAGGTGGACGTAAAGGGCGAAAGCAACCTGATAGCCTGTCCTCAGTTTCAGGGCAGCGAGATCGCCGCAATGTTAGAGAGCAAGGACAGATTTGCGGAGATTTTAAACAGCGCCTTTTCGGGCATAAATATAATGTTCGGACGGGAGAAGGACACTTTTGTGGTGTCAAATTCCAGCATTATCAGCACCAGCTTTGAAAAGGACGGAAAAAAGGCGGGCAGCTTCGGCGTTATAGGACCGGTCAGACTGGATTACAAAACCGTGATACCGTATCTTGAATATTTTGCCGGCAAGATAACGGATATACTAAACGGCGATACGGAGGACGGCGGGGAGATAACTCCGCTGCTTAACGAGAATAACGGCGATACCGACGAATAGTTGATATAAATAATACCGATTTCCGTTTAAATATAAATCCGTTTATTTTAAGCGAAAACGGTATAAGATCGGAAAGGAGAGATCGGCTTTGAGCAAAAAAAACAAGGAAGAGAAGGAAGAAAAGGAAGAAGTAAGCGGAGAAATCCCCGAGAACGAGACCGACGCCGTCCCTGCGGAAGCAGAGGCGGAGGAAGCACCCGAGGGCGATTCGCCGCAGGAGGAATTAAAGAAAAAGGACGAGGAAATAGAGAAGCTTAAGGATCAGCTGATGCGCAATATGGCGGAATACGACAATTACCGCAAAAGAACCGCCAGAGAGCGTGTGGAGCTGGAGCCCGAGATCACCGCAAAAACCGTAAGCGAGTTTCTCGCCGTGGCGGACAATTTGGAAAGAGCGTTAAGCTCCGAATGTACCGACGAGAACTACAAAAAGGGCGTGCAGATGATCTACGACAGCTTTATGGAAACGCTGAACAAGCTGGGTGTGGAGCAAATCCCCGCCGAGGGCAGCTTCGATCCCACCATGCACCAAGCCGTTCAGCAAATGCCGGCCGCCGAGGGACAGGAAAGCGGACAGATCGCCGCCACCTTCCAAAAGGGCTACAAGCTTGGCAGCAGGATACTGAGATTCGCCATGGTGGCAGTCGTTGCATAAAATAGCATTGCGGCAAAAATACAGTCAAAGAAACAAAAACAGCCTGTTAAAATAACAGGCAATAGGTTGAAAGGAACGTGATTTATTATGGGAAAAATTATCGGAATTGACTTGGGTACGACCAACTCGTGCGTATCCGTTATCGAAGGCGGAGAGCCTATGGTCATCACCAACTCCGAGGGCAGCAGAACCACCCCCTCCGTGGTTGCGTTTACCAAGGACGGCGAGCGCCTTGTGGGACAGCTTGCAAAGAACCAGGCGGTGCAGAACCCCGACAAGACGGTTATCTCCATTAAGCGCCACATGGGCAGCGATTATAAGGTGGACATTGACGGCAAGAAATACACTCCCCAGGAAATTTCCGCAATGATACTTCAAAAGCTGAAAAACGAAGCGGAAAATTATTTGGGCGAAAAGGTCTCCGATGCGGTCATCACCGTTCCCGCTTACTTTACCGACTCTCAAAGACAGGCGACCAAGGACGCAGGACAGATCGCAGGACTTAACGTTCACAGGATCATCAACGAGCCTACCGCAGCGGCTCTCGCCTACGGCGTAGACAAGGGCGAGGAGCAGAAGGTAGTGGTATACGACTTGGGCGGCGGTACCTTCGACGTGTCCATTATCGACATCGGCGACGGCGTGCAGGAGGTGCTTGCCACCGCAGGCAACAACCGCTTGGGCGGCGACGACTTCGACCAAAAAATAATCAACTGGATGGTGGAGGAATTTAAGAGATCCGACGGCGTTGATCTGAAAAACGACAAGTTTGCGATGCAGCGCTTAAAGGACGAGGCGGAAAAGACCAAGATCGCACTCTCCAATTCCACCTCCGTCAACATCAATATCCCTTATATCACGGCTGACGCCAACGGTCCCAAGCACTTGAACCTGACTCTTTCCAGAGCCAAATTCAACGATTTGACCGAGGATCTGGTCAAGGCCACCATGGGTCCCTTGGAGCAGGCTATCAGCGACAGCGGACTTAAGATCTCCGAGATCGACAAGGTACTTTTGGTAGGCGGCTCGACCCGTATACCCGCCGTACAGGAGGCGGTCAAAAATTACGTGGGAAAAGAGCCCTTCAAGGGTATCAACCCCGACGAGTGCGTAGCGGTAGGCGCAGCTATTCAGGGCGGCGTTCTCAATAAGGAGGTAAGCGGCTTGCTTTTGCTGGACGTTACTCCCCTTTCCTTGGGCGTGGAGACCGCAGGCGGCGTTTGCACCAAGATGATCATGAGAAACACCACGATCCCCACAAAGAAATCGCAGATATTCTCCACCTATGCGGATAATCAGCCCTCGGTCGAGATCAACGTATTGCAGGGCGAGAGAGATTTCGCCAAGGATAACAAGTCTATCGGCATGTTCAAGTTAGACGGCATAGCTCCCGCCCCCAGAGGCATTCCTCAGATAGAGGTCACCTTCGACATTGACGCCAACGGCATCGTGAACGTTTCCGCCAAGGATCTGGGCACGGGCAAGGAGCAGCACATTTCCATCACCGCCTCCTCCAACATGAGCAAGGAGGATATAGACAAGGCGGTCAAGGAAGCTGAGGCATTTGCCGATGAGGACAAGAAAAAGCGCGAGGAGGTCGATCTTCGCAACGAGGCAGACTCTATGGTTTATCAAACCGAAAAGTCCTTAAACGAATTTGGCGACAAGGTAACCGCCGAGGAAAAGGGACAGGTCCAGCCTAAGATCGACGCACTCAAGGAGGCTTTAAAGGGCGAGGACATCGAAAAGATCAAGTCCGCCAAGGAAGAGCTTCAGACAGCCTTCTATGCAGTGGCTGAAAGAATTTACAAGGAGCAGGGCGCTGCGGCTCAGCAGGCTGACGTCAGCGGACAGGGCACAAGCTCCGGCAGCGGAAACGACGACGGCAACGTAGTTGACGTGGACTACAAGGACGCCGACTAAGAGCGAATTAATCTTTAAGGCAGCGCCAAAAACGGGTGTTGCCTTGAAGTGTTAATTTTAGGAGATAATTATGGCAGATAAAAGAGATTATTACGAGGTCTTGGGCATACAGAAGGGTGCGACCGACGCAGAAATAAAATCCGCCTATCGGAAGCTTGCCAAGAAATACCACCCCGATCTGAATCCCGACAATCCCGAGGCTGAAGCCAAATTCAAGGAGGTAAACGAGGCCAACGACGTGCTTTCCGACCCCGAGAAGAGGGCAAGGTACGACCAGTTCGGCCATGCGGGAGTAGATCCCTCCTACGGCGGCGGAGCAGGCGGCTACAGCTACGGCGGAGGCTTCGGCGGCTTTGACGGAGTAGATCTCGGCGATATATTCGACAGCATCTTCGGCGGAGGCGCCTCCAGCAGAAGAGCCAACCCCAATGCGCCCCGAAAGGGCTCGGACATTACCGTAAATCTGGATATAAGCTTTATGGAGGCGTGCAAGGGCGTTTCGCATGAAGTGGAGATAACCCGAACCGAAAACTGTGACAGCTGCAACGGCAGCGGTGCAAAAACAGGCACTACCGCCAAGACTTGTCCCGACTGTCACGGCACGGGAGTGGTTACCACCACCCAAAGGACTATCTTGGGCAGCATGAGCAGTCAGTCTCCCTGCCGCAAGTGCGGCGGCAGAGGCAAGGTCATCGAAACTCCATGTCCCAGCTGCAACGGCGGCGGCGTAGTCCAAAAGCGCAAGAAGGTAACCATAAATGTTCCCGCAGGCATTGACAACGGAATGGTTCTCAATGTGAGAGGCGAAGGAAACTGCGGCGTTAACGGCGGCTCAAGAGGTGATCTGAAGGTTCGCATCACCGTGCGGAGAGATCCTCTGTTCGAGCGCAAGGATTACAATATTTGGGTGGAGCTGCCTATCAGCTATACTCAGGCGGCGCTGGGCGACGAGGTGACCGTACCTACCATAGACGGCAGCGTTACTTACCGTATCCCCGAGGGAACTCAGCCCGGAGATATACTCAGACTGAGAGGCAAGGGCGTTCAAAAGCTTCAAAGCGACGGCAGAGGCGATATGATGGTACGTGTGATTATCGAAGTGCCGAAAAAGCTCACCAAGGCTCAGCGAGATCTGCTTTTACAGCTCGAGGAACAGATGAACGAGAAGAACTTTGAGAAAAAGAGCAGCTTCAGGGATAAGCTGAAAAAATTAGGCGAGGATCTGAAAAAGGGCATAAATAAGTAAATGTGAGGACTGCCGCTGTAGAATGCGGCAGTCCTCATCAGCCTGTCGAAAAAGTCCAACAAAGAGCTGGACTTTTTCGCATTACTGTGATATGATAGAGATAAAGAAAGAGGTGGCTGAAATGGTAAAAAGGGAGCAATCAAGGACGCACAGTTGGAAATGTTCAGCGTGGAAGAATTTGTACCGCAGGATCATCTGCTGAGAAAAAATAGACGCAGCAGTGGATTTTACGCATATTTATGATTTGGTGGATGACCTGTACTGCCATGACAACGGTCAGCCATAACTTCAGACATCGGTTCAGCGAGGAAACGGTTGAAAAGAT
>JAMPBF010000156.1 GCA_023666805.1 Bacillota bacterium | reverse complement strand
TGGAGAAAAACCCTGACGGTTTTTCTCCAAGCCTCTTTTCCCTCCGAAATTTAAAAGATTGGACTTTTTCGACAAACTGAATCGGCATTGCTTATCGCAACGCCGATTTTTTTCTCTCACTAAAATTCAAAAAACTGTTGTATTTTTGTTAAAAATATGGTAATATATATAAAGATTGACAAATAATTGTCAAAAGAATGAACAAAAAATCAGGAGGCAGCTATGCAGTTAGAAGGCAAGATCGCCATAGTAACGGGCGGCACGAGAGGTATCGGTTATTCCATAGTCAAGGCTTTTCTCGAAGAGGGCGCAAAGGTCATTCTTTGCGGCTCAAGAGCGGAGTCTGCGGAAAAGGCCGTTAAAGCCCTTAAGGAAGAGAACTCCGCTTGGGAGGCAGAAGGAATTTATCCCGACATTACAAAATACGACGATGTAAAGAAGGCGTTCGACCAAGTCGCCGAAAAATACGGCAGGATCGACATTTTGGTAAACAATGCGGGCGTTTCCGCAAGAGAGCCCATTACCTCTTATACACAGGAAATGTTTGAAAAAACCATGGATCTAAACCTTACCGCAGTGTTTAACTGCTGCCGTGCGGTGATAGACGGAATGAAGGCTCAGGGCGGCGGCGTTATCCTGAACACCAGCAGCATGGTGGGCAAATACGGTCAGCCCGCAGGTATCGCCTATCCCACCAGCAAATTTGCGGTCAACGGCTTTACCCTTTCCCTTGCCCGAGAGGTGGCTCCGCTGAATATCAGAGTAAACGCAGTAGCGCCGGGAATCACCAATACCGATATGGTAAAGGCTCTGCCCAAGGAAATGATACAACCTATGATCAATACCGTACCCCTTCGCAGGATCGGCGAGCCCGAGGACATTGCCAATGCGTTTGTGTTCCTTGCCAGCGAGAAGGCAAGCTATATCACGGGCGTTGTGCTTCCCGTTGACGGACTTGCAAGAACTTGATCTGCCGATTTCTCACCCTTTATGATAAAACCGATAACCGAGAGGGCATTGCTCTCTCGGTTATCGGTTTTCTGCGCAGATCCCTCTTCTCGGCGGCGTGCCCTCGGCAAAGCCGAACCGCAATTTGGAGAAAAACGTATCAGCCTGTCGAAAAACCTCCCTACGGTCGGTTTTCCTCCAACCCGCTCTAATACAGCACCCTTCCCCCGAAATCCCCGTTCAGGGGAATCTCCGTTTTATCGGGCTTGGCGTTGGGGGAGTAGACAAATTCCAGGTCTACCTTGACCCCCGAGATATTAAGACAGATCCTTGTACCGCTGTATTCGGGAGGAAGCCCGGGAGATACCGTCAGCTTGTCTCCCCTTATCTCAATGCCGAAAAGCCCCTCCAAAATGCACTTGTAGTACCAGCTCGCCGCTCCCGTGTAGATCGACCAGCCGCCCTTGCCGTAACAGTCGGGGTTCGTTGAGATGTCGGCGGTGATAAAATAAGGCTCTCTGCCAAACTCTCCGCCCCTGTGTGCGGGATTCAGCATGTTTACAAGCTTAAAGCCCCTTTCCCACTGACCCAGCTTAAAGCAGGACATGGCGTACCACACGGCGGCATGAGTGTACTGCCCGCCGTTTTCCCTTATCCCCTCGGGATAGGACTGCACATAGCCGGGGCGCAATGCCTCCTGCGTATTTTCCTCGGTAAAGGCGGGGGTAAACAGCTTTATTATCCCGTTATCCTTATCCACAAGCCGTTCCCATGCGGAATTTGAGGCGGTGACAGCCCTTGCGGTATCGGGAAGCTCCGACAATGCCGCAAAGGCTTGGGGCAGCAGATCGATCCGACAGGCGCCGCTTTCGCTGCTGCCCATTTTCTCTCCGTTGTCGTAAAAGGCTCTGAGATACCACGCTCCGTCCCAAGCGTTTTCCTCTATGGCTACCGTAAGCTCAGCCACCCTTTTTTCAAGCTTGGTAAGATAATCCGTATCCTTCATTTTCTTGGCGGCAGCCGCAAACTTTTTGCCGCAGATAACGTAAAACATGGAGAGCCACACGCTTTCGCCCCTGCCCTTTGCCCCCACGTTGTTGTAGCCGTCGTTCCAGTCGCCGCAGCCGATTTTGACAAGACCTCTTTCGCCTTTGTCAAAGCCCTTTTCCATTGCCGCCTTGCAGTGAAGGTACAGGGATTCCTTTACGCCGCTGCTTGCCGCTTCCATAAACAGCTCCTGCTTACCCTCGGGGATCTGTTCTCCCGAGCAGTATTCCGCCTCGGCGTCCCAAAAGCCCTCCTCCTCAAACATCTCGTCGTAAACGCAGGCGGCATAGGGCAGCCAAAGCAGGTCGTCGCTGTAATGGGTTCTTACTCCGATACGCCTGCCGTTAAGCTCGTGCCACCAGTGCAAAACGTCGCCCTCGGGAAACTGACTTGTACAACAAAGCAAAATGTGGTTTTTCGCCTGCTTCGGATCCAAATACATCGCCCCGAGGCAGTCCTGAAGCTGATCCCTGAAGCCGTAAGCGCCGCCGTTTTGGAAAAATCCCGTCCTTGCCCACAGCCGGCAGGAAATTATCTGATGAGGAAGCCATGTGTTGAACAGAGCGTTCAGCTTCTCGTCGGGAGTGCTGATTTGAAGGGAATTAGGCGTTTCAAAGCCGCAGGGGCTGCCCTCCAAGCTTTTGACGTATCCCGCTGCGCTTTCCGCTCCCTCCGTATTTTCCGCTTCCTCGCAATAGCCCAAAATAAACCGTACCCTTACATTTTCTCTTGGGGGAAGCTTTAGGGGAATAACTGCCGCCGCCGTATCCAAGCAGGCTCTGTCAAGCTCCTCCTTGGCAGATGAAAAATCTCCCTTGGCAAAGGCTCTGCCGTCTAAGACCCACTTGGGCTTTTTGCTGCAATACAGCACCATCGCCCCTTTAAAGTCGGGATTTTGGGAATTGACCGCCACAAGGCTGTTCCCCTCGGTATAAGCGGTGCACAGACCCTTTTTGTCTCCCAAAAGAGGGATCAGCTTGTATGCCAACTGAAGGATCTGCTCCTTGTCGGAGCTGTTTTTCAGAGTAAGGGTGATCTCCTTGCCAAGCCCCTGTTTATACACCCTGACCTCCGTTTTAAAATCCACGCATAAGACCCTGCCGCTGTAAATGCAGCTTTGGGGGCTGAACTCCGCCCTGCTGCCCCTTATCAGATCGTAATAAACGCAGCCGCTTTTCAGCAGCAGCATTTCTCCTCGGTTGTCGCCTGTAATATCGTTGCTCCAAGGGGTGAGCTTGTTTTCCCTGCTGTTTAAAGCCCATGTAAAGCCAAGGCTGTTTTGGGATACAAGCGTGCCGAAGCGGGGATTGGACAGCAGATTGCACCAAGTGTTTTTCTCATCGGAAACCGTAAAGCTCCCTTCGGCTCCAAAGCCCGACGCCTTTTTATCGCAGCTGCACGGAAGAACGGGCAGGGCGGTTATCATTCTCCTTTCCCCGTTCTCCGCCTCTTCGCGTCCGAAGGGGGAAAAGTCCTGCAAATCCACCCGCGCCGCAAGAGCGTAGATCAAGGTCAGCATATCCGTGGAAAGAGCGGGCTCGATAAGCGCATAGCCCGTGCCCATAAGCTGATTTTCCGCCTGCCTTTGTTCCAAGCCGTTGCTGCACAGCACCACCAAGTCCGCCTTGACCCCGCAGCGCTCCAAGCCCTTTACCGCCAAGGCGGCGGATTTAAGATTTTCGCCCTGCTTGGTGACCAGAAGGGGGTTATCCCCCGAAATGCCGAACTGCCACAACTCTCTTTTATTTAAGGAATTAAGCCGCCTTGCCAAAAGTATCTTTTCCTGATCTACCTCGCCGTACAAAAGAGCGGGCAGCGCCTTTAGCCCCATTCTGCCGTGAAGAGTGCCCCAAGGCAGAGGGGAAGGGCTTATCTCCTCGTTTTGAACGGCGCCTTTCGCACGTATGTCTCTTGCCGCTTCCGTAACCTCTCCGATGCTGTCGCCGTAGCAGTAAAAAAGGGTCAGCTCCTTTTCCTGCCCCGGATCCGAGCTGAGGGGACATTTGATCAGCAGGCAGGGGGAGGGAACTCCGTTATCCGTATTTTCAAGAACGTTTGCCTCCTTAAACACGGAAAAGGGCAAATATCCCTTGCAAGCCTCCCTCGAAAGACAGCAGCTAATATCAACAGCCTCGGCAAAGCCGACGGCGCAGGCGGTGATCTTATCGCTGTGCCTGTCCTTTCTGCTGACTATCAAAAGCTTGTTTTCCCTGTCGAAACGGAGCTTCAAAAACAGATCCATAAACATCGGGTGGGCGTTCTCGTCCCTCTCCTCCGCCAAAACCGGCTCGCTGTAGCCGCAAAGGGTGACCGATCTTTGGCTGTGGGTCTTGTTTTTTATGCTGAATTTCCGTATCTCCCCCTTGTGCAGACTGTCGGCGAAAACCCTCATTTTAAGGGAAAAATCCCTCTCCTCAAGAGTGTAGACGGTCTCGTCGCAGGAAAAAACGGTCCTTACCTCCGAATTAAAGCAGGGGTGAGAAAAAAACGGGTACAGCCTTTCACCGTCGGCAACGGCATAAAACGCCCCCTTGGGGCTGTTTAAATACTCCTCGTAGGAGGAATTTTTCCTTACCGTAAGCAGTCCCTTGTAATTGCCGCAAAAGCTGCCGTTTGCCGAGGTGAAGAGAGTGAGCCCGCCGCCGTACAAGGCGTTTACGGGAGAGGAAAAGTCGGTCTGCGCCGAGATCTCCTCCTTTTCGCAGGGCATTTTTTCCTTGTCGTAGTGATAATCGGTGATCTTTAACACCTTTTCTCCCGCCATAACCTTTTCCTCCAATAATTCCTCCGCTCTTTTTATTTTCTCGCTGCTCATAAACAGCCTTGAACAGATGTTTCCGTCAAGGGCGTTTGCCGCCCCCGCAATGCTCATTCCCACATGGTGAGCCATAAAGCTTTTTACCACGGCTTTTTCTCCCACCCGCCAGCCTGTGTAGTCTATAGCCTCGTAAAAGCCGTACTTGGGGCTGAATGCCCCCTCCTTTTCCAGCTTTACCAGGTTGTTGTAGCTTTCAAGGGGCTGAAGGGACAGGGTCAAATAGGTGGAATAGGGACTTATCACACACTCCCTGTTCATTCCGCCCTTAAGTGCGTTTTTCTGCACTCCGTGAGCCTTGTACTGGTAATTCAAATCGCTGTCAAAGGCATAATAGCCGCTTTCGGAGATACCGAAGGGGCTGTGTCTGTGCTTTTGGCAGTAAAAAGCGTATCTTAAAGCCTCGTAGCTCATGCTTCCCTCCTTTGAGGTCAAAAGCAGCTCGGGCATGTAAAACTCGAACATCGTGCCCGTCCAAGCCATTGCCCCCGCATATTTGCCAAATCTGGACATTGTTCTCGAAAGCGCCCGCCAATGCTCCTTGGGGGCTTGACCCAAGGCGATTGCAGCATAGCTCAACAGCCTTGCCTCCGACATCAGCATATCGTAGCGGTGGGGCGACATTTTTTCCGCTCCGAAATCATAGCCGATGCTGAACAGGTTTCTGTTTTTGCAGTAAAAGGCTGAAAGATCGGTGTCCTCTATAAGCCTGTCTATCCTCGACGTCAGCTCGGGGGAAAGCTTGTCCGAATAAATGCACTGTCTTAGGGCTATAAGGCAGCAGAGAAAGTTCCCGCTGTCCACGGAGGAAACAAAGCCGCCAATCGGCTGCAGCGTTTTCAACACATACCAATTTAAAAGATTTCCTTTCCACTTAGCCATTTTTTCAACACTTTCCACCGTTTTTTCAACAGTTTCCACCAGCTGTTTTCCACTTATTAAACCGAGACGGTAAACCGCCGCTGCGGAAAGCAGATACATGCCTATATTGGTGGGCGAGGTCCTGCCGCAAACACGGTATACGGGGGAAAACTGCACGTTGTCGGGCGGGAGCCAGGAGTTTTCCTCGGTAACGTAATCGGTG
>JAMPBF010000155.1 GCA_023666805.1 Bacillota bacterium | reverse complement strand
ACCGTTTCAAATACGTATTTACCCTCGGTGTAATTTATGATCAGCGCATTAAGCTGCCCCGCCCACTTGGTGGAAGCGCCGCCGTCTATGCCGATTATCCGCTTTTCTTCGTCAATGAGGGGCAAATTGGTATTATTTGCGGCTTTGTAGTTGTAAGTGGGATAGTGACCGCAGATCACTGTTTTATCGGCTTGATGCTCCTTTTCCAAGAACCAAGGCTCGGTCAGGGCGAATTTTTCGCTTGTGTTCCGCCAATCGGGGCGGTTTTCGATCCCTGCGTGAATAAAGATGAAATCCTCGGTTTCTATGGCTAAGGGCAGATTTTTTATAAAATCCAGCTCCTTTTCAAAATGCTTGTTCACCCTTTGCCGCTTTTGCTCAAAATCCGTTTCAAAGCTGTCTATGCCAAGGCTTTCCGCCATTTCAAGATAGGTGTTATGGGGACGCTGTTTTATTCTTTCAAGGAAATACTCCTTTGTATCGTGAAATGCCATTCGGTGGCACATAGTGTCGTTGTTGCCCAGTATTAAGACTGTTTTTTCGTTTTGGCAAAGCCGCTGTACGAAACGGAGCGCAGCAAGGCTGTCCCGTCCCTTTTCCACAATATCGCCCAAAATAAAGAGGTAATCGTCGTTTGGACTGTAGCCGCATTTTTCAAGCAGCATTTGAAAATGCCTTAAATTTCCGTGAATGTCGCTGACCGTTATTATACGGCAGTCGGAAGGCAATTTGGGTGTGATGATCTTCATAATTTTTTTAAGTTGTCCTCAACATTTACAATGCCGATAGGTGAATGTACCCTCGGGGCTTTAAAGGCTGTGTCCGTAAACCGAATCCTCCGTTTTACACAGTAAAGAGTACAGTTTGTGCTGTACTCTTTCGGGGTTAAAATAAATCGCTGTGGGTGCCTGTTCTTGATAAAAACAAGACGAGCTCATTTTCTCGGATTTGGTATACCAAAAGCCAATCGGGGGTAATATGGCATTCTCTGAATCCGGCATAATTTCCGACTAAAGCATGATCCTTATATTTTTCGGCTAACGGTTTTTGTGATGCCAACACATTGACAACTTGATCAAGCAGTTCAATATTATACCCGCGCTTGATAATTTGTTTTAAATCCTTTTTGAATTTATTTGAAGCAACGATCTCAAGCATCCGATGTTACCTCATTTACCAGCTGTGCAAAAGAAGAATACCTTTTATATTTTTCGGGGTGCTTTTCAAATTCCTCAACCTCTTGCATGGCCTCTATTGTTTCGGCGTTTGGCGTCTCCGCCCTGATCTCAAAGGGGATCCTGCCCTCCCTCAACATCTGTTTGATAAACATACCTACGGCTGTGGACAGATCCAATCCAACCAACGACAAAAATTCCTGCGCTCTTGCTTTATCCTCTGCGTCTAACGATATATTTGTAGATACCTTTGCCATAATGTTATTCCTTTCCAAAAATATGTGGTTGTTATGTTTATATTTTAGCATATTATGCGGCATTTGTCAATATGATATGCACTTTTTACAAAATGATCATGCAATCCCCGAAGCTAAAAAACCGATACCTCTCCCGAATTGCCTCCTCATAAGCCGCCAAGGTCTTCTCCCTGCCCAAAAATGCGCTTACAAGCATGATCAGCGTGCTTTCCGGCAGATGAAAATTGGTTATAAGCCCGTCTATCGCCTTAAATTTGTATCCGGGGTATATGAAAATACCCGTGTCCGCCTCGGAGGCGGTTATCTCGCCTGCACCGTTCAAATTTGCCGCCGATTCGAGGGTGCGGCAGCTTGTGGTCCCCACTGCGATCACTCTGCCGCCCCTTTCCCTGCACTGCCTTATCTTGTCCGCCGTCTCCTGCGGAATTGAATAGTGTTCAACATGCATTTTGTGATCTAAAATATTGTCCTCCTTAACGGGCCTGAACGTGCCCAAGCCCACATGAAGCGTAACGTAGGCGGTGTCGATCCCCTTTTCCTTAAGACCGTCAAAAACCCTCTCGGTAAAATGCAGTCCCGCCGTGGGAGCGGCGGCTGAGCCCTCCCTGCGGCAATATATGGTGTTGTACCTGTCCCTGTCTTTCAGCTTTTCCTTAATGTAGGGCGGCAGAGGCATTTGTCCTATCCTGCTCAGCACGTCGAAAAACACACCCTTGCAGTCAAAGCGCACTATTCTGTTGCCGCCCTCCGCAATATCCAGTATCTCGGCGGACAGCTCCTCGGAAAAATCCACTGCGGCGCCTATTTTCAGCCTTCTGCCGGGACGCACCATGACCTCCCATTTGTCAAGCTCTACATGCTTTAAAAGCAAAAATTCCACCGGAACGCCCGTGCTGCGTTTCGTTCCGTAAATTCTGGCGGGGAAGACCTTGGAATCGTTCATTACAAGTAAATCCCCTTTTTGCAGGTAATCGCATATATTGAAAAAGCGGTCGTGGATCATCTCGCCGCTTTCCCTGTCTATCTTCATAAGACGGGAGCTGTCTCTCGGCTCGACCGGGGTCTGTGCGATCAGCTCCTCGGGCAGATCGTAGTAAAAATCGGATCTTTTTATCATATCGGCTGTCTTCCTTTTGTCTTTGATCAATAAAGTATACCATATATCAAAGAAAATTGCAAATTTTTTCAGCGGTATTGACAAAAACCGTACTTTATGATATTATCTTATAAAGATAGAGGTGCGGTTCTGATAAGTACCCCCTGCGCCAATCGGTCTGCTGATTGCGGGGAGGAAAGGCAGCGCCGCCGAAAAAGGAGCTTGCAGACGGGCTTCCTTTTGGTGGCAGTACCAAACAGGGCTGCAACTGTCATCTGCAAGAGCAGTATGGAGCGCTATCGGCAATAAATATGCCAAATACGCTTGCCTCCGACTGCTTTTGGGTCGGTTTTTTTGTTGATTTTGTTGATATGGATATGTTGATTAAATATAAAAAATATAAAAACTGTAAAAACGGATAAACGAAAGGAAAACAACTATGAAAACGTACAATGTGGGAATAATCGGAGCAACCGGAATGGTAGGTCAGCGCTTTGCCGTTCTTCTTGAAAACCACCCTTGGTTCAAGGTGACGACCCTTGCCGCCTCTCCCCGCTCCGCAGGAAAAACCTATAAGGAGGCTGCGGGCAGCCGCTGGCTTTTGGAAGAGCCCATGCCCAAGGCAATGGAGGATATTGTGGTAATGGACGCTGCCGCCGATATTGAGAAGATCGCTTCGCAGGTGGACTTCGTGTTCTGCGCCGTAGATATGAAAAAGGACGAGATAAAAGCCTTGGAGGAGGAATACGCAAAGCATGAATGCCCCGTAATGTCCAATAATTCCGCTCACCGCTTCACCGACGACGTTCCCATGATAATCCCCGAGATCAATCCCGAGCATATGCAGATAGTAGAGGCGCAGAAAAAGCGCTTGGGTACAAAAAGAGGCTTTATTTCCGTAAAATCCAACTGCTCGATTCAAAGCTATGTCCCCGCCTTAAGCCCCTTAAGGCAGTACGGGATAACCAAGGTCTTGGCATGTACTTATCAGGCTATTTCCGGAGCGGGAAAGAATTTCGAGACATGGCCCGAAATGGTGGATAACCTTATACCGTATATCGGCGGCGAGGAAGAAAAATCCGAGCAGGAGCCTTTAAAGGTTTGGGGTCACATCGAGGGAGATAAAATAGTAAAGGTCACCTCCCCCTCGATCACTACCCAGTGTCTGAGAGTTCCCGTATCCAACGGACACTTTGCGGCAGTATTCGTTTCCTTTGACAAGAAGCCCTCCAAGGAGGAAATTTTGAGCTGCTGGAAGGATTTCGGCGGAGTTCCTCAGCAGTTAGAGCTTCCCTCCGCTCCCAAGCAGTTTATACATTATTTTGAAGAAGAAAATATGCCCCAGTCAAAGCTCCACCGCAATCTTGAAAAGGGTATGGCGGTAAGTGTGGGCAGGCTCAGAGAAGACAGCCAGTACGATTATAAATTCGTCTGCCTCTCCCACAACACCCTGAGAGGTGCGGCAGGCGGCGCCGTCTTAATGGCTGAACTGTATGCGGCTAAGGGCTATTTTGATTAATGATTGCAATTAATATGGAGAAGCTTTTATGAAAAACACAATCTTTACGGGTGCGGCGGTTGCCGTTATAACACCCATGAATAAGGACGGCTCGGTCAATTACGGCAAGTTGGGCGAGCTTATAGACGATCAGATAAACGCAGGCACCGACGGTATCGTTATCTGCGGCACAACGGGAGAATCCTCCACCCTTACCGACGAGGAGCATATAGAGTGCATACGCTTTGCTGTGAAGCATACCAACGGCAGAGTTCCCGTAATTGCGGGAACCGGAAGCAACGATACCGCTTACGCCGCCGAGATGTCAAAGGATGCGGAAAAAGCGGGAGCGGACGCACTTCTGCTGGTGACCCCTTACTACAACAAAACCTCTCAGAGAGGTTTGGTCGCCCACTTTACCGCCATTGCCGACGCAGTCAATATTCCCATTATTTTGTACAACGTGCCTTCAAGAACGGGCTGCAAGATCGAAATAAACACCTACAAGGAGCTTGCCAAGCATAAAAACATCGTGGCTGCAAAGGAAGCCTGCGGCGATATAAGCTTGGTGGCTCAGCTGGCAGCGGAAACCGATTTGGATATTTATTCGGGCAACGACGACCAGGTGGTGCCGATTATGTCCCTCGGCGGAAAGGGCGTTATTTCGGTGGCTTCTCACCTTATTCCCAAGGAAATGCACGATATGGCGGAGCTGGCTTTAAAGGGGGATTACAAAAAAGCGGCTGAATTACAGCTTAAGTATTTGGGGCTTATCAAGGCTCTGTTCTGCGACGTTAACCCGATCCCCGTGAAGGAAGCCATGAACATCATGGGCAAAAACGTGGGAGAATGCAGGCTGCCTCTTTACAAAATGGAGCAGAGCAAGATCGACCTGCTTACGGAGGAAATGAAAAAAGCGGGAATTATCTGAAAAAGGCACTATACTAATTTTCATAAAAATTCAGTATCAAAATACGGCGGGTATTGCCGTCAAAAAATATGCGGAGGACGTAAAAATGACAAAAATCGTTATAACAGGCGCAAGCGGAAAAATGGGCAGAACTATTGCGGCGCTTGCCAAGCAAAGAGACGACTGCGAGATCATTGCGGGAATCGACATCATACCTGCGCAGTTCGACTATTTCCCCTTAGTGCAAAGACCCTTTGATCTCACCGAAAAGCCCGATGTAATAATCGACTTCTCCCACCCCTCGGCATTAGAGGAGCTTCTGTCCTATTGCAAGATGAAAAACGTGCCTATAGTGATAGCCACCACTGGCTACACCGACGAGCAGATAGCCCAGATCAAGGCGGCAGCGCAGCAGATACCCATATTCTTCACCTTTAATATGTCCCTCGGCATCAACCTTTTGGTGGAGCTGGCAAAGCAGACCGCAAGAGTGCTGGGCGACCAGTTTGACGTGGAGATAGTGGAGAAGCACCACAATCTTAAAAAGGACGCACCCTCGGGCACGGCGATAATGATAGCGGAAGCCATAAACGGCGTTTACAACAACGACAAAAAATACATTTACGACCGCCACAACGTAAGAAAGCCTCGGGATAAAGAGGAGATCGGCATCAGCTCCGTCAGAGGCGGCACTATAGTCGGGGAGCACGAGGTGATCTTTGCGGGTCACGACGAGATCATCACCCTTTCCCACAGCGCTCAGTCCAAGGAGGTTTTTGCTGTCGGCGCAATTAATGCCGCCATATTCATTAAGGATAAGGGCGCAGGACTTTACGAGATGACCGATCTGCTGAAATAAGAATTTGTTTTGAAAGGCAACAAAATGATTGAAATTAAGGTTTTCGAGGGGATTACCTCGGTGTCCTTCAGCGAAAAGCTGACGGAAAACTCGGTCTACTGCGATATTTTTGACAGGATAG
>JAMPBF010000154.1 GCA_023666805.1 Bacillota bacterium | reverse complement strand
CCTTTTTCCTGTATCCTGCGGCAGTTGAATATTACAAGTATATCATAAAAGTACAATTTTTGCAATATTAAAGCTGACAGTGTTATACTGCTTTCTGCGGATTTGCTGCTTGTTTCTCGGCGAAGGGGCGGCGCAGGATCCTTCAATATCCGGCGGGCGGCGCAAAAACTGAACGACACCGCCTTTAAAACGTCTCCTGAATAAACAAATACAGCTCCTCCGCCGTTTCTCTGTTTATTTTTGCCGTCTGCATCAGCTGCTCCAAGGTAGCCGCCTTCATAGCCTTTTTTGTCTTAAACTCCTTAAGCAGCGCCACTGCCTTAGCCTCGCCTATTCCCTTTATGCGCATGATCTCCAGCTCATATTGCTTCTTTTTATGCTGCTTTCTTTGGAAATTGATGGAAAAGCGGTGAACCTCGTCCTGAATACGGGTCAGCAGATCGAAAACGTTTTTGTTGCCGTTTATCTGTATTTCTCCGCCCTCCTTGGCTATTGCTCTTGTGCGGTGCTTATCGTCCTTTACAAGACCGTACAGCGCCGCATTTATCCCCATTCTGTCCAAAACCTGCTTAACCGCTGCCACGTGCCCCTTGCCGCCGTCCAAAAGTATCAGGTCGGGCAGGGGGGCAAAGCTCTCGTCGCCCTCCAAATAGCGATTAAACCGCCTTTCTATGATCTCTTGCATACAAGCGTAGTCGTCTATTCCCCGAACGTATTTTATATTGAATTTTTTATAGCCCTGCTTAAAGGGTCTGCCGTTTTTGAAAACCACCATGCCTGCCACACGGGTCTCCTCGCCCATGTTGGAAATATCGTAGCTTTCGATTATCTCGGGGGTTTTTTCCAAACCCAAGATCTTTCTCAGATCCTCCAGTGCGGAAATTTCCCTGGAGGTCCTGCCCACCCTTAAGGACAAATATTCCTCCGCATTGCTTTTTGCCAAGATCAGCTGCGTTAAGCCCTCGCCTCTTTTGGGAGTGACAAAGCCGATCTTATGCCCGAATTTTTCGGCAAAATAGCTTTCCAAAAGCTCTCTTCCCTCAAGCTCGGCGTCTATATAAATTTCCTTGGGCATTTCCGATTTGTTGGAGTAATATTCCACCAAAAATTCCTCTCGGGTCTGACTGTCGTTTTCCTGCTGCCCTATAAAGAAATTTTCCTTATCTATAAGCCTGCCGCCTCGGTATTTCACCACAGCCACGCTGCACTGATCCATATTGACCGCCGCAGCCACGATGTCGTAGTCCGTAGTTTTGGAGGAATAAATATGTTGGGTCAGCTCAGCCTTTTGTATAGCGGAAATGCGGTCTCGAAGCCTTGCCGCCTTCTCAAATTCCAGCTTCTCCGCACAGTCCTCCATTTCCTTGGTAAGCCGTTCTATGCTTTCCTTGCTGCCGTTTTTGATGTAATTCACGGCTTGGTCTACATTTTTGCGGTATTCCTCGGGAGAGATCTTTCCCTTGCAAACGCCCATGCATCTGCCGATGTGAAAGTTAAGGCAGGGTCTTTCCTTTCCGAAATCCTTAGGGAATTTGCGAGTGCAGGTAGGCAGCATAAAAAGCCTGTTAGCCTCCTCGATAGCCTGCTTGACGGTATACCCGCTGGTGTAGGGACCGATGTATTCCGCTTTTTTATCGTCGGTTTGCAGCGCATAGGTGATCTTGGGGTATTCCTCCCCAGAGATCTTAATGTAATTATAGCCCTTGTCGTCCTTTAAAAGAATGTTGTATTTGGGATTGTGAAGCTTTATCAGGCTTGCCTCCAGCACCAATGCGTCCAGCTCCGTCGGGGTGACGATAAAATCGAAATCGTAAATATTCTGAACCAATCGGTAGGTCTTGGCGTTATGGCTTTCGATTGCCCTGAAATAGCTTGTAACACGGTTTTTCAGTGCTTTCGCCTTGCCGATATAAATAATTTTACCGCCGCTGTCCTTCATTTGATAAACGCCGGGAGTTAGGGGCAGCTTGTTTGCTTTTTGGCATAAATATTCTATTCGCTCGTTCATAGCCTATCTCACTTTATACTGTTTACGCTTTAAAAGACAGACAAAGTCTATATTTTAAACGGGGATCGGTATCGTACTTTGCGGCGGACAGGGCTTGCTTGCGTATTACTCGTCACCGTCGCCGCCGTTTTCCTCCTTTTTATCCATAAAGCCCTCGTCGATGATCACGTTTTTCTCCGCCGCTCTCCGTCTTCCGTAAACCAAAGAGGGGCTGACGCCGGAGTTTCTCATTATAGCGTCCATAACGTGCTTGGTTTTATGGGAAAGGGGTATTCCGTCGGGATCTACAGGCAGATCCTCCTCCTCGAAGCCGTCGTTTCTTTCTATATTGCCAAGTATTTTTGCAAAATCGTCTGACATACTGTTATCGACCCCATTTTCCTCCTCGGCGGGCTCGGGCATGGTGCTTACGGTTTTGTAGGCGCTTACCACGCGAGCCGCTCTGTTCATCTCGGGCGGTTTTCTGACGGGCGCTTTGGGCTTTTCGGCAAGATCCAGCTTGATCTCCCCGATCTCGCCCAAATCGTCTTCAACGGGGGCGCTGTCGGGAATTTCAACGGTCTCGCCTATTGCCCCTTCTATGTCGTCCATGATGTCAAATTCCTCCAGCCTGCCCTCGGGTGCGGCAAAGGGAGAGTCCTTATGCTGTCGCTCTTCATAGCTGTCAAAGCCGGGGAGCTTTATTTTAGGCGCTTTGCTCTTTTTCTCCTCCGTGTTTTCCGATGCGGCGGCGGGCTGCTCCGCCGTTCTTTGGCTTCTTACCGCATTATCCGCCGATTTGCCGGAGGGAGCAAAGCTGTCGGGAAACTGATCCAAATCGGGCAGCAGGTGCTTTCTTTCCCCGTTTTGGTTTTGTCGGTCGAAGCTGCGGACAATATTCTGCTGCGGGGAGTCAGCGCTGCGGGTCATAGCGTCGATCGCCGCTCTTGCGCTTTCACCCGCATTTGCGGGGGTGCTTGGCTTGGAAAAGTCCTCGCCGAGATATACGTCCTTGGGGATCACCCGTGCTTCCTCCCGCCGAACGGGAATTTCCACGGGCTTTTGATCAAACTGCACGGGCGACGAGCCGCTGCGTATGATCCTTGAAACGGGAGGCGCAGGCGGCGGAACGACCGCAGGCGCACTGCCGAAGGGAGAAGAGGGCTTAGTATCCTCCGGGTATTTGTCGCCGGGTCTTAAAAGCCCCTGCCTTTCCAGCTCCTTGCGGTCAACTCTGGCAAACTGATAGGGCTTGACCTTTTTCTCTCCTAACATGGGAGGCTCGGATTTTACCTCTGCGTCGATCTCTATCGGTTTTACGTCCTTGACCCTCGATCCCTCGAAGGAGTAATTTTTGGAATATTCCGAGAACTGGTCGAAATCCTCGAAGGAAGCCTGACCGTTGATGACGCTCTTTTTCATCATATTATAGCTTCCCACCCACTCGGTAAATTCCCGTTGGGTAATATCCTTGCCTATTCTTCCCGACATTTCGCGGTAAAGCCTGTCGGATTTTTCTCTAAGCTCCAGCAGCTCCTCCGCCGAAGGAGGGATCGCCTCCAATTTCTCCATAATTTCGCGGCAGGTGCTTCCGTCCTTGTGAATGGTGTCGCAGTAAGGCGAGGTGTAGTAATCGTCCCGCACGTAAAATTCCTTGCAGCGGCCGCAGCGCTGCAAAAAAGCGCCGCTGTTTAAAAGTGCGTCTATTTCCAAATCGATAATGGCCTTAAAACCCGAGGGTATATACACCGTGTCGGGGGTTTTGGTCATGGTCTTGATTATTATGTTTACCACCTTATCGTTATGGTCGGGCAGAGAGCCTTTTATCGTATTGAAAGCGTCCATTGCCTCCCAATCCGACATTGCCCCCTCCTGCTTTGAGGCGTAGGGCAGATTGTCGGCAAAATGCACGTCCTTAAAGAGATTGCGCACCACTTCCTTGGCGGCGCCGCTGTACACAAACGGCGCATTGGTCAGTCTTCCCGGCTTATATACCTTGACCGAGCCGATAGCGTCCAAGGAGTAGCCCTGTTCGTTGGCGGCAACGCTGAACATCAGATCGAAAATGTTGAGCCTTCCCACCGCATCCTCCACGGAGTTAAGCTCTGCGCCGAAAACGTAGTCCAGCTTTTTCTTGGCGTACTCCTGCATTTTCAGCAGATTGATCCACTGATTTATGGCATGGTGGCTTCTGTATTCGGTCAGTCTTTGAAAGACAGCCATCTGAAACGGATTTCTGCATTCGGAAAAGCTGTTCCAAAGGGTGGAGGTGTTGATCTCCCCCTGACGGCAGATATATTCGATCCAACAGTCCAGAACGATTTTGCCGAAAACGGTATGCAGATTGTTTTCCACATACCTGTGGCAGCCGGATATGGAATTTCTGATGCCCTTGATCTCGTCCTCGGGATACTTCCCCGTTTTGATGCTTTCGCGGCAAAGATTATAGCTGTTTTCCATAAAACGGCTGAAATCATATCTGCAAAATCCCAACAGATTGGAGGGAACGCTCACGGTGTAAATATCGTTGGAATTTTTGCCGGCAATATTGAGTATGCAGGAATTATTTGAATTCATATAAATCTCTTTTCGTTTGAAATTTCTTTAGGGCACCTCTAAAAACCATAGTGCCTCAGATGCGCAGTCAGATTTTTCGTCAGATGGCATAAATTTGACGCAGGCAGGCCGGCGCCTGTCAAGGAAAATTTGTGCGATATGACGGAAAATATGCAAGCAGATGAGGTGCTAAGGCTTTAGCCGGTGGTTTTTAGAGGCGCCCTTTATTAAGCTGCTTCCTCGGTTTGTTCCTCCGTCTCCTCGGTCTGCGTCTCTGTGGCGGCGGCGGTGGTGGTGGCGGTGGTCTCGGCGGCGGTTGTGGTTTCCTCCGCCTCGCCGTCCCCGCTGTCCTTGGGGGCGAAAAGCTCTTCCATTTCTATCCTTACGCCGTCGATGTAAAGGGTGTCGTTGTCGATCCAACGGGAGGTAACGGTCCGCTCGTACATGCTTGCCAACACCTCCTTGCAGCCGAATACTCTTCGGCACTCCATAAAGGGATAGGACTTGTCCTTAAATGCCTCCTCCACAAAGTATCTTGTGAGAGTTCCGTTATTGCGGGGTTCGATATATTTTACAAGACGGTATCTGCCGTCCTCGGTAACCAAGTAATCCGTCTGCCTTGTGGCATAGTCCAGATCCTGATCCTGTTCGTACAAAAGCTGATTTGCCGCATAGCTCACGGTAATGTCGAAAACCGACACCATAACGCTGTAAGCCAATCCGCCCACCACAAACATAATAAGCAGCAGCGTTCCCATTACGGTTTTGCAGGATTCAGCCAAACCGCTCGCCAAAAAGATTATTGCCGACACCACCACCGGCGGGATTATCAAAAACCACTGCCCGAAGCCCACGATCATTAAGGCAAACGCCTCCAGCGGGATTATGATCGCAGTGATCATTGTGGGGATCTGTTTTCTTGTAAAAAACATTATTACCCCGAAAATAAAGTTTATGAAAATATAGAAAATAAGGAATGTACTAAAGTTGCTTATCTCCAAATAAGAGGTAAAGGTATTAGCTACTATTTTTCCCAAAATAACGACATATATAAAAGAGATAAAGGACACTCCCAAGAGAAACCATTTATTTTTCAAAATCTTTAAAAGCTTGTCCATAAATTTTCCTTTCTTGAAAAATGCTACACTCTCTATTGTATAACAAATCGGGAAAAATTGCAAGTTAATAGCGAATAATTATTTTTCTTTAAGATTTTAAAGTGATTTTTTGTCGAATGTCACAAAGTGAGAGGGATAATTTTGTGAGTTTATGTGTATTTTGCGGAAGGGGGGTGTCTTAACAGGCAGGTCGGCTTTTATGCTTTCGGCGGGGGGAAAAATAAGAGAGGACAAGAACCTTTGTTCTTGTCCCACTGTCGAAAAAGTCACACCTTATAAATTTCGGAATGAAAGGGGTCTTAGGGGGAAACCATCAGGGTTT
>JAMPBF010000153.1 GCA_023666805.1 Bacillota bacterium | reverse complement strand
GGGGTTGGCTAACTTTTTAGCTGCGGCGGCAATATCGTTGATATACCTTGTAAGCCGTACTATGAAAATATTGGTGATTATCGTGCCGCCCACTATGACCGTTATGAGAAAAACCGTTGTCAGATGATAATTTATCCATGTCAGCAGCCAGTAAAGCTCGTTATCCGCATACCAGGTGATCTGCTCGCAAACGTATCTTGCCACTGCAACTCCGACAATAAGAAAGACCGCAAACCCGAACATGGTCATAAAATATTGAAATAATATGCGTCCCGAAATGCGGCTGCGGAGGTATTTTTCGTTATTGTTTTTCATTTTTTCACGCTTCTCCGATTTATTCCACCGTGTAACCTACTCCCCACACGGTTTTTATGTATTTTGGCCTGCGGGCAGGCTCGCCCAATTTCTCTCTGAGCCTTGCGATATGCGCCATAACGGTATTGTTGCTGTCAAGGTATTTTTCCTTCCACACCGCCTCAAACAGCTCCTCGGAGGATACCACCCTGCCTTTTTTGCCGCACAAATACCATAAAATGTCAAATTCCAAGGGTGTCAGAGCGATCTCCTTGCCGTTCATAATGCATTTATGGCTTGTTTTTGAAATATAAAGCCCTCTTATGTCCAATTC
Source organism: Bacillota bacterium (assembly GCA_023666805.1). GTDB lineage: Bacteria > Bacillota > Clostridia > Oscillospirales > Ruminococcaceae > Ruminiclostridium_E. The sequence goes on along the minus strand of JAMPBF010000153.1, from coordinate 5,506 downwards.
GTCGGTCTCGGAGGTCTTGCCCCCCTCCGCATTGTATTTGGTGAACCGCCTCAGCTGGGTTTTCACTCTTGCCACCAATTCAAGGGGATTAAAGGGCTTGGTGATATAATCGTCCGCCCCCAAATTAAGCCCGGCGATCTTATCCTTGTCCTCGATCTTGGCGGTAAGCATTATGACCGGGAAAAAGTATTTCTCCCTTATTTTTTGCAGCAGGGTAAAGCCGTCCATATCCGGCATCATAACGTCCAGCACCGCCAAGCTTATTTGCTCCCTTTGAGTGCACAGCAGAGCTTCGAGAGAGCTGTAAAACTTAAACACCCTATAGCCCTCTCCCGTAAGGTAGACCTCCAGCAGATCGGCGATCTCCTTTTCGTCGTCCGCCACAAGAATACTTTCCATATCGTCCTCCAAAAAAAGCTTATACTTAATAACATAAGTATATCATAGTAATATTTAATCTGCAACCTTTGCTCAAGCATTTTAAGAAAATATTAAGATTCTCCCTTGAGGGTGTCTCTAAAAACCATCTGACGAAAAATCTGACTGCGTATCCGAGGAACTATGGTTTTTAAAAATGCCCTTGACATTGCTCCGCAACTGTGATAAAATACGAAAATAGCGTTTAATACTATTTTTGAGGAAATTTGCAGAGGTGCAGGGTAAACGGTCATGAAGGATAAAAACAGCATTTACCGCAGGGCGCTGAGATTGGCGGTGCCCATAATGATACAAAACGGCATCACCAACATGGTAAGCCTGGTAGATAACGTAATGGTGGGCAGTCTCGGCAGCGAAACCATAACCGCAGTGTCAATAGCGGGACAGCTTATATTTGTGTTTAACTTGGCTGTTTTCGGCGGAATGTCGGGTCCCGGCATATACGGAGCTCAATATTACGGTCAAGAGAATATGGAGGGCTTTCGCAATGCCGTTCGCATTAAGCATTGGATAGGCATATTCTGCCTTTTGGGCGGACTTTCATTGTTCGTCTTTGCCAACGAGCCATTGATCAACCTGTATTTGCAGGGAGAAAGCGCCGACGTGGATCCTGTGGAGACAATGGCGCTTGCAAAGCAGTATTTGTACATAATGCTTTGGGGGCTGCCCTTTTTCGTGATCACATCGATATACGCCACGTCTTTGAGAGAAACGGGCAACAGTCTTCAGCCAATGGTGGCGGGAGTTATATCGGTGGTATTCGATATACTGTTCAACTATCTGTTGATCTACGGAAAATTCGGTTTTCCGAAGCTGGGGATACAGGGTGCGGCAATAGCCACGGTAGGCGCCAGGGCAGCGGAAGCGGCAATAGTTGTGATATGGGCTTTTGCCAAAAGGAAAAAGCACGTCTTTTTGCAGGGGCTTTACAAAACTCTTTTGGTGCCGAGAGACGCTGCGGCAAAAATGCTGAAAAAAACCGTGCCCATATTCTTCAACGAGCTGCTGTGGGCGGCGGGATTGGCGGCAATGACCCAAAGCTACTCCATAGTAAGCTTGGATATAGTGGCAGGGCTTAACATTTCCAACGCCCTTTGCAATTTGATGAACGTTGTATTCGTAGCTCTCGGCAACGCAGTGGGTATTTTAACGGGTCAGACCTTGGGTGCTTCGCAGTACGACAAGGCGAAAAAGGATTCCTTTAGTCTTGTGCGGTTTACGGGTCTTATCTGTCTGATCTTGACTGCGATCTTAGTGTCCGTATCACACCTGTTCCCGCAGTTTTACAACACCACCGACGAGATCAAGGACTACGCCGCAAGGTTTATAATCGTCACCGCTTTGTTTTTCCCCGTACAGGGAATTTTAAACGCCCTTTACTTCACTCTCAGATCGGGAGGCAAAACCTTGGTTACCTTTCTTTTTGACAGCGTTTATTCTTGGGCGGTAACGGTGCCCCTTGCCTATTTATTGTGCAAATTCAGCCCGCTGCCGATCATGGCGGTATATGCAATAGTACAGGCGGCGGATATAATCAAGGTAATAATCGGCGCAATACTTATCCGAAAGGGAGTATGGATAAGCAATTTGGTCGATGAATCGGCAAAGTCAAAGCCCGTCCCCCAATAATGCCAAAAAATGCCGCATTGAGTTTTTATCTCAATGCGGCATCGGTATTGAGGATCAAAAGCCGTTATTGCAGCTTCCTGCCGTCGCTGAAAGCGTTTCCTGCCTTTTCTCCGTATTTGTAATATCCGTGTCCTGCGGGATCGATAATAATGGGGAAGAATTTCTCAAGATCCACCTCGCCGTCGGTCAAAATACTTTCATCGGCGCTGATATTCACGATCTCGCCAATGTATATTCCGTCGGGAAGCACCTCCTTAAGGGTACATTCCAAAGCAAGGGGCAGCTCGTTGATGATAGGCGCATTAACAAATTCGCTTTTTACCGTAGTAAAGCCAGCCTTTTCCATTTTGTCGGGCACCTTTGACATTGAATCGATTCCCACATAGTCGCAGGCAACAACGTGAGCGGCGTCCGCAAAGCTTACGGTAAAGGCTTTGTTAAGGAGAATGTTTTCGGTGGTTTTGTGCTTGCCTAAGCTTATGGCAATCTCTTTAGCCCCCACGATGCCTCCCCAAGCGGCGTTCATGGCGTTGGGCTTTCCGTTTTCGTCATAGCTTCCCAAAATTAAAACAGGGCAAGGATACAAATAGGGTTTGGGTCCAAGATTTTTACGCATAACAGATACTCCTTTGCTTTTTGTATTTTATTTTTTATTGTAGCACAAATACTTATTAATTTCAATAAAAAAATTGTTAAAAATATACCTTTCATAATTGGTAATCTTTACGGTTCAAAGCTATTGCCTTATTTAAAAAGTTGTGATATAATAACCTCAGACATCGTAAAGAAGAAAATCAGACATCGTAAAGAGTAAGATCGGACATTATAAAAAGGAAGATTTTATTTTAAAGTCTGAGAACATTCTATCGTTTCAGCGGAATCAAATTTAAAAAGCAGTGAAAATAATTTTACGGAAAAAGAGGAAGCAATGCGAGTAGTTATGCTTATAGAAAATACCGCCGTTTCTCAAAAGCTTTTGGTGGAGCACGGAATGTCCCTTTTTGTGGAGAACAAAGGCGGATATACTCTTTTCGGCACAGGCTCAAGCTCAAAGCTCATCAACAACGCCAAGAGAATGAAGCTGCCGATAGAAAGAGTGAAGCAGGCGGTCATACCTCACAATCATTTTTCCTACACGGGCGGAATAGACAGCCTTACAGCCGCAAATCCCGACGTAAAGATCTACGCCCTGCGCGCCGCAAGCTGCAAGCCCGTTAAGAAAAGGGGCTTTTTCTCCGAGCCGATGGGCGATTTGCAGGAAAAAATAAAAAAACGCAGAGAGAGCTTCGTGCTTTTTAAGGCATTTCAACAGATCGATCAGGGCTTTTATCTGTTAAAGGACGAGATAAAGGATAAAAGCTTTTATATCGTTGATAAAAACGCTAAAATAAAAAGAGGTGAAAGCTTTACCGAAGACGAAATGGATCACGAATGCTTTGCCGCAGTATTTCCCGGCAGGAGAAAGACCGACGGCTGCGTGATCTTGGGCGGCTGCGCCCACTGCGGCATACCGAATATGGTAAGAACGGTAAGAAGAAACTGGGGCGAGATCCCCATACTGTCGGTGATAAGCGGTATGCATTTTATGGGTGACAGCGCAAAAAAAATGACGGTTGATTCCGAATTTATTCAAAGGACCGCCAAAGAGATAAAGGATCTGGATATTGGAGTGATCTACACCTGTCACTGTACGGGTCTAAAGGGCTACGAGGAGTTAAAAACTCATCTCGGCAATCAGCTTCAGTATCTTCAGACAGGCGAGGAATTAAATTTTTGATCAAAGGAAAGGCAAAGGAAAGTGAACATTTTAATTGTTGGCTGCAGCCGAGTAGGCGCAAGCTTAGCCTCCGAGCTGTGTCAAAGGGGTCATGACGTATCGGTCATGGACAGGCGCAGCGAGGCGTTTGAACAGCTGGACGACAACTTTACGGGACTTACCTTTAAGGGCGTCCCCATTGACAACGACGATTTACAGGCGGCGGGAATAGAGGCGTGCGATGCGGTCTGCGCCGTCACCAACGACGACAACGTAAATATTATGGTGTCCCAGATCGCCAAGGAGGAGTATAAGATCCCCAAGGTCATGGCAGGAATAAGGGATATTGAAAAGGAGGACGTGTATCAGCAGTACGGCCTTGATTCGGTGTGCTCCACCCGTCTGACCTTAGACGCTTTGATCTCCGCCATAGACGGTTATCAGGAGCAGTATTGGCTGCAATTCGGCAACCATAAGCTCAAATTCTACACTCTCCCCGTTCCCAAGGAATTTGTGGGCATGAAGTGCGTGGATATTGAGTTTGAGGCAAACGAGATCCTCTTTGCCATTGTGGGAGCACAGGGCAAATTCACCCTTGTTAACAATTCCAATGTACTAATCAAGGAAGGAGATACGCTTATTTTCTCCAAATTGGTGGATTAAGCAGGTGAAATAAAAATGAGATCGATAATTGTAGGCGGCGGAAAGGTAGGCTACTACCTTGCCAAGACCCTTTTGGAAAGGAACTATGACGTATCGGTAATAGAAAGCGACAGAGGGGTATGCCAATTTTTCGCCAATACCCTTGACGTAACGGTGGTGTTAGGCGACGGCTCTACCATAAGAGCGCTGAAAAAGGCGGGAGCGGACAGGTGCGATTCGGTAATTGCGGTAACAGGCGAGGACGAGGTAAATTTGATCATCTGTCAGATGGCAAAAAGGGTTTTTGAAGTAAAAAAGACCATAGCCAAGGTCAACAACCCGAAAAATGTTGAAACGATCCGCCTTTTAGGCGCAGATATAGCCATTTCGGGCACGGAAAACATTATCCGTCAAATGGAAAGGGAAGTGGACAACAGCCGGATCAAGGAGCTTATGCCCATTAACGAGAAGGCTGCCGTGTTCGAGGTGATAATTCCCGAAAATTACGTTTACGACGGCAAAATGTTAGCGGACATCAAGCTTCCCGACGGCTGCAACATAATCAGCATTACAAGAGGAGAGGACTTTATAATCCCCAGAGGCCGCACAAAGCTTTTAAGCAACGATAAGCTGCTGATCGTTTCCGCTCTGAACGCCGCCAGCGACGTAAGAAGAATGTTGAAAATTAAAAAATAAACGAAAAGAGGCTGCCGTATAACAGACAGCCTCTTTTTTATCCGTTAGCCCCTATAACAAGCGCAAACAGCAGCAGTAAAATCAGCATTGAAAAATTGACCGCCGAAAAGATCCCCATATATTTTTTTGAATTTGCCCCTTCGGATCTTCTGTAGATCTGAAAGGAAATAAGGCTTGCCATAGAGGCAATGACCGTTCCCATGCCGCCAATGTCCGCACCTAACAAAAGCCCCCTTGCGTTTTCCGTAAAGCCCGCCAGCATTACGGCGGCAGGCATATTGCTTACCGCCTGCGACAAAACCGCACAGATCAACAGCTCATTGTCGGGTAAAATTCCCGATATAA
>JAMPBF010000152.1 GCA_023666805.1 Bacillota bacterium | reverse complement strand
ACATCGCCGATGACCACATAAAAGACAGTATAATTCCCGACGTAAATTCTGTAGTAAACGTCTTTTCTTTCTTTCGCAGAATGATACGGCTCATAACCAAGCGGCGCTTCAAGCCTTTTCAATATAGCTGATTCGGTTTTCTTAACAAGCTTTTCGGCGGCATCGGGATTATTTAGGACTTTTGAGATGTAGGAAGCGGCATCGTATAAATCGTCCTCAAACAACGACAAATAGCGCAGTTTATACTCTTTCATTCAGCCTCCCGCGAATATTGGCAAATACCTCGTCGTGAGAAAGGCGTTTGTCGGTTTTTTCCGCCTCAGCGTCCGCCTCGTCAAGGCGAGCTTCAATGTTTTCCGTCAAGTTGGAGTATTGCTCAAGGCTCATTACGACCATTGTGCCATAGCCGTTTTTTGTAAGATACACGGGCTGTCCTTTACTTACCGTTGCCTCAATCTCCGTGAATTTGTTTCGTAAATCCGATACAGGTCTGATTTGAATCATATAGATCGCTCCTTTTTGTATCATATCTTTATCATAATTATATCATAATTTTATCCGATCTGTCAAGTGCTTTTAAAATAAAAACGACAGACTTCTGTCAAAAGCTGTCGTTTTTTGTTATGACATCATTACCAAATGATTTCAAAGGCGAATAAATATAAAAAAACGCTCCCGTTTGTTAGGAGCGTATTTGCTGCCCGCCATGCGGGCTGGCGGAGAACAAGGGATTCGAACCCTCGCGCCGGTTTCCCGACCTACTCCCTTAGCAGGGGAGCCCCTTCACCACTTGGGTAATTCTCCGTTTATCCACAGTGCCGAAAAAAATATTAAAAAGCGTCTCTTATCCGAAGGACATATTCGTGCGGCGAAGCGCCGTTGTGACATTGCTGCCCGCCATGCGGGCTGGCGGAGTAGGTGGGATTCGAACCCACGGTCCCTTGCGGGATCACCGGTTTTCAAGACCGGCTCTTTAAACCACTCAGACACCACTCCTGCATGCTTTCATCAAGTGTTTTTTATTATACCACATCGCTCTGTTTTTGTCAACACTTTTTTCAAAAAATTTCCCTCTGCCGACGGGTAATAAAGCTTGTCTCACCCTCATATACATTGAAAAAAGGAGGGAAGGACAATGCTTAATATCCGCAAAACAAAGGAAGCCACCGAAAAAACGGAATTTTTGAGCGAGCTTAACACGCTTTTGCTTATGCTTGACAAAAACGAATCTATCTTCAATATGATAACCGACGGAGATCTGATAGAAGCGGTCATTTATGAAAAGCTTTCGCTGCAGCTTCGCTATACATATCTCATCAAGCAGGCAAAAAGAAGAGGGATACGGCTTGAATACACGGACAGGCTCGGCAGAGGGGAGGCTTAAGGTATGACTGTATTTTCAATTATTGCGGCAGCGCTGCTAATGTTGAATTTTATGCGCTTATGCGGAGCTCAAAAGCACCCTGTCAGAGCAATGGCGATAAATTCCGCTGCCGGGCTGGCGGCACTGTGCATTGCGGCGGCGATAAGCGGGCTTTTGGGGAAGGGACTGGCGGTAAATCCCGCCTCGGCGGCGTTGGCGGCGTCGCTGGGCGTGCCGGGAGTTATAATGCTGCTGTTGCTTTTGTTCGTTATATGAACGGATACTGATAAAAATCTACAATAAATTCCTTTAACTTTTGGTAGTTATTAAGCCGAAATGCAGTTGCAATCAAGCAAAATATATGGTAAAATATTATTGTATGTTAGTACAGTGCAATTTACTAAAAGGGAAGGTATTTTTTATGACTATTAATGACATCAAGAACCTGTTAAATGCAACAGTAATCGCAGGAAATACCTCTTTGTCGCAGGACGTTCACACAGCCTGCGGTTCGGATTCCTTGGGCGATACAATGGCATATATAAAGGAGAAGGCGGTTTTCCTGACAGGCATCACCGAGCCCCAGGTCGTTCGTACTGCGGAAATGATGGATATTGTCTGCATTGTTTTCGTAAGGGGAAAGCAGCCCGACGAGGCAACGATAAAATTAGCCGAAGAGCTGGAAATTATTCTTCTCGGAACTAACTACAGAATGTATGAGGCCTGTGGTATTTTGTACTCAAACGGGTTGGGCAGGGTTGACGAAGAGGAAAATAAGGCTGAAAATTAACTATTTGTAATATTAAATTATATACAAATTGTATAATTAAAGGTGTTTAAACTTTGAGTAAAGTTTAAACACCTTTTTACAATAAAATCACTTTCTTTTAAGTGTGGTTCTTGCCTTCTTAACATCGGCCAAATCCTTGTTTAAAAGCTCCTCGACCCTTGTGAGCATTGAATCCACATATTCGTTGGTGGAGTTGCAAAGCTCGGTGTATTTGGTTTGGGCGTTGGTGAGGATCTGGGTAGCCTTTTCGTTCGCCTGTCTGGTGATCTCCTGTTGGGAAACAAGCTTTGCGGCTCTTTCCTCCGCCTTGTGTATAATGCGGTCCGCCTCCTGCTTGGCTTCGCTTAAGATCACCTTGCGGTCGTTCACAAGGTTTCTTGCCTGAGTGATCTCGGTGGGCATATTCATTCTTATATCGTCAATAAGATCCCTCAATGCCCCTACGTCTACCATTCCCTTTTTCTGTGAAAAAGGGACTTGCATGGATTTGTCCAAGATCTCGTCCATTGCCTCCAAAGCGTCGTCGATATTCATACATCTTTTCCTTTCCGCAGGTTTTGCTTTAGCTTGCCTGCTTGTTTATTTGTTTAGCCTTTAAGCGTTTCCTTGTTTACCAGCCGCCTGACCCCTTTGATAATATCCTCCTCGATCTCCTTGGGGACATAAGAGCTTATATCTCCGCCGAACATCGCAATTTGTTTTACCATACTGGAGGACAGGAAGGTATCCATCACATCGGCGCACAAGAACACGGTCTCCGCATTATAGCAAAGATCCTTGTTTACCAGCGCCATTTGAAATTCGTACTCAAAGTCGGACATAGCCCTAAGTCCCTTCACGATCACGTCCGCATTGTGCTTTTTGAAATAATCTATCAAAAGCCCGCCGTCGCTTTCCACCTTGATATTGGGTATATCCCCGGTAACTCTTTTGATAAGCTCCACCCTTTCCTCGGGGGAAAAGCAGGTGGATTTAAGAGGATTTACCGACACTAATACTATCAGGTTGTCAAAAAGCCTGGAGGCTTTGCGGATTATGTTCAAATGACCGTAGGTCAAAGGGTCGAAGCTTCCCGGATAAATTGCGGTCCTCATTCCTCGTTGTCTCCCTCTGTGTTTTCTTCCGTGCGGGCGGTTTCTTCTTCGGTGAGAGGCTTCCTTCTGTATACCGTGAGAGTGGCTCTGCCGTGGCGGTGGATCTTGCTTACCGCAAATTCGCCGAAGCGCTCCGGCAAGGTCGTCTCCCTTTCGTGCTCACATATTATTATACCACATTCCGACATTTTTTCAACCAGCTGAGGCATGGACTTGCGAATAAGCCTGTGATTGTAGGGAGGATCCAAAACGGCTATATCGAAGGTGTCTCTTGTGCTGCGCAAAAATGCGTTGTTGGCGCTGTTTACCACCACTGCGTTTTCCTCAAGGCGGGTATGCTTGAGATTATCCCTTATGATTTTTATCGATTCGGGGGAATTGTCAACGAAAACCGCCTTTTTTGCTCCCCTGCTCAAAGCCTCTATCCCCAATTGTCCCGAGCCCGCAAACAGATCCAGCACCACCGAGCCCTCCACGTCGAACTGCACGATGCTGAAAATCGCTTCCTTTACTCCCTCAATGGTAGGTCTTACCTCTAACCCGGGCATGGTTTTAAGCCGCCTGCCCTTGGCGGAGCCTGTAATAACTCTCACTTGCAATCATTCCTTTTTTATGCGAATTTTAAAATACGATTATCGTCAGCGTCAAAAATTTTTGCCGTTTGCTATAATTCAAAAATGCCGCACAGCATTTTATAAATTTGACCGCCGTCTGTGCCGTCGCTGTCGGCAGCATAGCCTGCGGCATAACGGCACCACTGCTCGATGCGGTTTTCGGATATATTGTCGGTCTGCCAATACTCGCACAGCGCCGTCTCGCTTTCGCTCATAACGGTTTCCTCGATCGTTTTGCGGTTTTTTGCGATTCTTCCGAAGGCGGCGGGCATTTTTTCAAACGTTCCGTATGCGGTTTCAATGTCGATCCTTCCGCCTGCGGAAAATTGATCTCTTATATTCGTATTAACCACACTGCAATTTGTCACCAGCCACAAAGCATATCTTTGGTACTTTGCTGCGCATCGGCTCAAAATCTCCGGGAACAGCGCATATCCTTTTGCGGTGTATGAATTTTTTTGCTCTGCCGTCAAGCTCGACCATAAGCGTAAGATCGGCGGCGAGACAGATTCCTCGGCGCTCCCGCCCTCCGCCCACCATAGGCTTTCTCCCGGCTTTAGCTTGCTTTTATAATACTTTGAAACGGGGGCGACGGGGTTATCCGTTTTCCGCAGCTCGTCGTACGAGATCCCCATTTTATCAAAAATAGTTTCTCCCGATTTAAGCTCCATGTCGATTTGATAGCGAGGGTAATGGGTGACCGAAATGCCCGATAAACATTCTTCATAGGGTTTACTCATAAACGAGACGGGCTTGCCCAATTTGCCGAAGGTCAAAAAAATGCGCTCCACATTTTGATTTCGGGTCGACTCCAAAATACTGCTGCCTATTGATTTCCAATGATTTTTATTGGTGCTTTTGACCTCTACCCCGTAAAATTTTTTGGCAATAATATCGGGAAAGGCAGAACCGGAAACCAAAACAATGGAATTTTCAAAGGGCATGTTAACGGCACAGCGCCGCATGGCTTCAAATACGTCTTTTTCAAGTGCAGTGCCGTTTCTTTGGGAATAATATTCCTGTTTGTTCACCGCATCGTTATTTAAAAAAGAATCGGTATTCTTCATAAGACGCCGAAAATCTTCCGCTGAAGGCTTACTGTTTTCCGCAATTACCATCAAATATGTCCCCCAAAATACTTACTCCAGTTTTCCGAAATTCTCATTGCGATATTATATGAAAGCAAGCAAGGCACGGCGTTGCCGATTATTTTATATGCGTCGCTGGACGATACGGCGGCATTATTCCCTTTCTTGGCAATAATAAACTGATAATTGTCGGGAAAGGTTTGCAGCCTTGCACATTCGCGAACCGACAGCCGACGTTCGGCAAGTCCGCTTTGCAGCTCGCAGATATATTTTCCGCCGTGCTCCTCGCTTAATCTTCTGTATTCGATATTACCGTGATGCTCCGAACGGATAGTCGGAGCCACCGAATTTAATTTTATCTCCGTTTGCCCTTGACAATGCTTTCCCATATATTTTGCCTTGGAATACTTTCTTTGCGAGGGATCGCTTGAAAGCTCGGGCTCATCAATATCACCGAGCGCTTCCCCGCAGGTCACGGGGCTGTATAACAGGCCGCTTTGCTCCATTGTATAGGCATGGGTCGGCTGCGGGTACGGGTCATATTCCTCGGGAATGATCTCCTTTGTCAAAGCCTCGATCGCCTCTTTTTTCAGCGCAGCTTTTTTAAATCCGAAAAAAATCACTCTTTCCCGAGATTGAGGCACGCCGTAATCAGCCGCATTAAGCACCTTAGCGGGAATAACAATATATCCTCCGTCGGCGGCGTCCGCAAAGTCGTGCTCGATCACGTCTTTGGCATCGCTCAGATTTATCAGACCCTTTACGTTCTCCGCCACGAACATCAACGGCTCCGTCAGCGAAATGACGTCCCGCATCCACATATAAAGCTGACCTCGGCTTTCGGCTGAGGGTTCATCGACCTGAAGCCTTCCGCCGTTATGGCTGACACGGGAATCAAAGCCCTTTCTTTTTCCCGATACGGAAAAGTCCTGACAAGGAAAGCCGCCGGTAACGATCTGCACGTTTTCGGGGAAAATTTTCCCGCCCGATTTTGCCTGCTTCACAAGATCAACAATACTGTCAACATGATAGATCTTTTCGGCGTTTTTGTTGCTTTTGCCAAAATACGAGACCCACGCCGTTTTTGCATCGGGGCGTATATCGTTGGCAAAAACGGTTCTAAACCGGCTTTTTTTCAGAGTGACCCAATCGCCGTGATTTTCGGCTATCCAATTCGGGTGCATGTCGGAGTTGACGGAGCGGCGAAGACAGGTAAATCCGCCTTCAAAGCCTATATCCATGCCGCCGCAGCCCGAGAAAAGAGACAAAACATTTATAACCCCGCTGCTTTGTTTTTTATTCTTTATGTCCATAATACCGTCATTTG
>JAMPBF010000151.1 GCA_023666805.1 Bacillota bacterium | reverse complement strand
GTGGTTAAGCACAAAAAGTTCCAGCTTCGCCCCATGAACGTAGAGGAAGCCATTTTGCAGATGAATATGCTGGGTCATAGCTTCTTTATGTTTAAAAACGGCGACACGGGCGAGGTGAACGTTGTATATAAGCGCGACGACGGAAACTATGCGGTTTTGGAGCCCAGCAAGGATTAATCGCCCCATATAAACCAATATAAGCCAATAATATGACGGCAAGGTCAAATGCGGCAGAATTATTAATGTGTAATGTGCATGTACACATTCTGCCTCAAAAAAAGGAGCGATGAGACCGTATATATTGAACGATGTTCAATACTTTCTGAAAAAAAGAAGCTGCTGCTAAAAAGGGAATCATCCCTTTTAGCGGCAGCTTTATTTTTTGCGCAAAATATTACTGAACAGTGTTCAATATATTCCGATATACTCATTTTTTTTGCTCCTTTTTTTGAAGGACGGGTCTATTGCTGTCAAAGCAGCGAAAGCTGCTCGCCGACCGCCTCGTCGGTGCTGTGCATATAATCGAAAATTTCCTTGGTATCGGTCATCATGCCGTATTTTTTGCAGATCCTTTTAAAAGCGCTCATAAGCTGCCTGTTGTCGGGGCTTGGCAGCTGATAAGCCAAGCCGTACCTTTTCGCATACCTTTCCTTCATTCCGGGAAAGTGCTTGTCAAGGCATTTGTAAAAGTACTCCCGATCGCCGCTTCTCATGGTAACGCCCATGTTCCCGAAGGTTATAATACCCTTGACGCCCAACTCTCCGCATTTCTCCGCAATGCCGGTCACATTTTCCTCGGTGTCGTTTATAAACGGCAGTATAGGGGTAAGCCATACCACGGTGGGTATTCCCTGCTGTCGGAAAATTTTCAGCGCCTCGAACCTTTCGGAGGTTACCGCAACGTTTGGCTCGAGGATCCTACACAGATCATCGTCAACGGTGGTCACGGTCATATTCACCACCGCCTTAAGGCTGCGGTGAATGTCGCAGATCAAGTCCAGATCCCTTAATATAAGCGTGGATTTGGTTTGAAGCGATACTCCGAAGCCGTATTTTTTGATGATCTCAAGACACTGCCTTGTAAGCTTCAGCTCCTTTTCGCAGTGCATATAAGGGTCGCTCATTGCCCCCGTACCGATCATGGAGACCGCTTTTTTCCGCTTTAAGGCGTCCTCCAGCAGCCAAGGCGTATTGATCTTGACCTCGACGTCCTCGAAATCGTGATCCATTTGGTAGCAGTCGCTCCTGCTGTCGCAATATATGCAGCCGTGGGTGCAGCCTCGGTATATATTTATCCCGCCGGAGGGCATAAGTATGGATTTTGCCTCTTTGAAGTGCATATTCTTATCCTTTTTTCAGCTTCTTGTTGATTTTGGGCTTGACCCACTTTCTGAATGCGAAGAAAACCTGCTTGATACAAATATCGTAAAGGATGAAGGCGATATTGGCAGAGCCCCACAGCACGTATACCGCTGCATCTCCGAAATCTTCAAGCCCCTCCAGGATCTGCTCCAAATTCATAAATTTTGAAAGAATAAAAAAGGCGATAACCACCGAAACGTTAAATACGCCGAATTTGGCAAGCACAGACAGCGCCTTTGGCTTTATTCCGTCAATAGCTTCCTTTATCATGGGGTAATAGCCGAAAAAAAACAGATAGAACAGATCCGCCTCGTATTCGGGGACCAGCATAAAGCAAAGCGCCGCCGAAGCTGCATAAGCGAGCAGCCCCCATTTTTTGTTGATCTGCTCCGAGATCGTCCATAAGCAAAGCCCCGAAATTGCGGGCAGCACGTAGGTCATGGAGGGGATAAGCGCCGCCAGCATTATGACCGTGCTTAATGCCACCGCAATGCCGCAGTAGGCAATATTAAAAGCATTGCTTGATCGTTTCGCCATTGTTTTCTCCTTATTTTTTGTTTTTCTTTCCGTACATCTCGTTGCATTTTTCCTTAAGTATCCTGCCGTCTCTTAAAAGACTGCGAAGTCTGTCGCTGTCGTTTTCGGCAAGTGCGCTGCGGTATTCGGTTATATTTTTCAGGATCTGGTCAATTTCGGTCAGAAGCGCCTGCTTATTGCACATAAAAAGGTCGGTCCACATATCCTCGTTCAGCTTAGCCACTCTGGTAAGATCCATAAAGCTTCCTGCGGAAAATCCGTTGAAATCACTCACGGAGGGGCTTTTCACATAAGCGTTGGAAACCACGTGCGCCAGCTGAGAGGTGTAGGCGATGATCTGATCGTGTTTTTCGGGCGAAGCTATCACCACGTTGCCGAAGCCGATGCTTCCCGCCAAGGTGGACAGCAGATTGGTGGCGATGGAGGGAGTTTTTTCGGTGGGAGTTATGATAAAGCTTGCATTGTCGAAAAGCGTATCCGTGGAGTATTCAAAACCGCTGAATTCTCTGCCCGCCATTGGGTGAGCCCCCACGAAAATAACGCCCCGTTCCTCCAATAAAGGCGAGCAGCAGTCAACAACAGCCTTTTTTACTCCGCAGGTGTCGATCACAATGCTTCCCGGCTTAAATTTGTCGGCGTTATTGCGAACAAAGTCGCAAATTGCCCGAGGATAAAGGCAAATAATTGACAGGTCTGCCTCTCCCAGTCCGTCGGCGTCGATGGCTTCGTCAATGGCGTCCTGCTCCAGCGCCTGCTTTATCGTCTCCGGGTCGGTGTCGATGCCGCAAACGCTGTGAAAGGTATGTTTTTTTATTGATTTGCACAGGCTTCCGCCGATGAGACCCAATCCTATTACTGCGATTTTCATATTATATTTTCCTTTCAAAATGTTAGTTGAGTAAAGTAAATAATGATTATTTTAGTTTTTAAAATTAGTTAGATTTCTAATTAATTGTTTTTTTAAAATAAGTATTGACATTTGACCCAAAATGATATACAATAATGTCGTAAAAGCAAATATTTATTGAAATAATATCAGAAATGGAGTTAAAACAATGAATATTATCGAAAAAGATCCTATCAGCTTAATGGCGGAGGTTATGAGAATGTACAACCATATTTTAAAGGACGAAATGCGGCACAGGGATTACAGGATCGCATATCATCACCTTTTAAAGCCTCTTTACGAAAAGGACAACGTTACCCAGCTCGATTTGGTCAAAAGCTCCGACCTGAAAGCGCCAACCGTAAGCTATTCTCTTCAGCAAATGGAGGGGGAGGGGCTGATCTACCGTGAGGCTGACAAAAAGGACGCCCGTTCCACAAGAGTACATCTCACCGAGGAGGGCAGAGAGATAGAGGAGCAGATCCAGATCTTGGAAAGAAACATCTGCGGCGATTTTCTGAAAGGGATAAGCAAGGAAAAGCAGGAAGAGATAGCAGAGCTTCTTTCGGAAATATACATAAACGCCAGGCGAGCCTTGGAGCAGCCGAAGACAAGGCGTAAATACGCATTGAAAACCAAATAAGACTGTACCGATGTATTTATTTTACCACATCTTTCCTTAAAAGTCCATAGCTTTGTAAATAAAAGAGCGTTTGTTGTTAACCCTTATTGCGCAGATCATGCAGATTGCGTTCAACAAGGGCTTTGCCGCTTACACGCAAAACGCCGTTTATGCATGAAAAAAGGCTGCTGCTTTGTTATAGCAACAGCCCCTTGTGCCGTCATATCTGACTTTTTATTTTATTCAGCGCATTTTTTTCCAATCTTGAAACCTGCGCTTGACTGATACCTATTTCATTTGCCACCTCTACCTGTGTTTTTCCCTGAAAAAATCTCAGATTGAGTATTTTTTTCTCTCTGTTCCCCAAGTTGATAATGGCGTCCTTTAAAGCGATCTCGTTGAGCCAGTTCAAATCGTTGTTCTTATCGCCCACCTGATCCATTACGTACACCGTATCTCCCGATTCGGAGAACACGGGGTCGTAAAGGGAGATAGGGTCGCTTATCGCCTCCAGCGCAATTACCACGTCCTCCTTCTTGGCGCCGATCTCCTTGGCTATTTCTTCTATGGTAGGCTCGGCGGCGGTATTGCTCATCAGCTTTTCCTTTGCTTGCAGCGCCTTGTATGCAATATCCCTCAGCGAGCGGGAGATCCTCATGGCGCTGTTGTCTCTGAGAAATCTTCGGATCTCTCCGATGATCATTGGCACTGCGTAGGTACTGAATCTGACCCGAAGCGTAATATCGAAATTGTCGATCGCCTTTATCAGCCCGATGACCCCCACCTGAAACAGATCGTCCGGATTTTCCCCTCTGCCCGTAAACCGCTGGATCACGCTCAGAACCAAGCGAAGATTGCCGCTGATCAGCTCGTCTCTGGCGTTCATATCCCCGTCCTTGATCTTTTTGAGCAGCTCCGTTTTTTCGCTTTCCTTAAGCACCTTAAGCTGCGATGTATTGACCCCGCTTATCTCCACCTTGTTGTAATACAAAAAAATCACTCCCTGCCAATAATTGATTGTACAGTAAAAGTATTGGCAGGGGGTTTTTCTTTATTCTTGGAATATTTTTACAAAGCGGCTTTTTGCGGTAAGGCAATCTTGTCAGATCAGTTGCAAAGCCTCTCCATATCCTTTTTAAGACGCTTGATAATTTTTTTCTCCAATCTGGAAATATAGCTTTGCGAAATGCCGATCTCGTCCGCCACGTCCTTTTGGGTCATTTCCACTCCGTTTTTCAGTCCGAAGCGCATCTCCATTATGATCCTTTCCCTTTCGGGAAGCGTTGAGATAAGCGTTCTTAAAAGCTGGTGCTCTACCTGATTTTCAATGTTCACGTTTACCACGTCGTTTTCCGTGCCCAATACGTCGGACAGCAAAAGCTCGTTCCCGTCCCAGTCAACGTTTAGAGGCTCGTCAATGGAGATCTCGTTTTTGTATTGATTGGATTTTCTCAAAAACATAAGTATCTCGTTTTCGATACAGCGGCTGGCATAGGTGGCAAGCTTGATGTTTTTCTCCTTGCTGAAGGTATTTACCGCCTTGATAAGCCCTATTGTCCCTATCGAAATAAGATCCTCCAGCCCGACCCCCGAGGTCTCGAATTTTTTTGCAATGTACACCACCAACCTTAAATTATGTACTATAAGCGCTTCCCTCGCCTTGTCAAAATCCGAATCCATCAGCTCGAAGACCTCCTGCTCCTCCTCCTTTGAAAGCGGCGGCGGGAGAGTGTCCGAGCCGTTGATATAAAACACTGAGCCCGATTTTTTAAACTTGATCTTGATAACAGCTTTCTTAATGTCTTGCATGAGAGTAAGAGGATTCATTTCTATCCGTCCTTTCAGTTAAAATTAAGTATATTGGGATTGAAAATTGCTTCAAATTCCTTTGTGTTAAGACCGCTTTTTGTAAAGCCGATAAGCGCATTTACCTGCTTTTCGCTTTTTCCCTGACAGATCAGGATCTTTTTCGGCTTAAAGCAAAACGCCGTTCCCGAGCCCGAAACGGTGGAGCAGGGGACAAGGCGTACCCCTCGGATAAACTCGGGAATACGGTCGTCCGAGCTTAACTGACAGGCTATTTCGCACGGGCAGATATGACGGCAGCTTTCAAAATCGCAAAAAATAACGGGAAGTCCCGAAAAAAATTCGACCAGCTTATTTCCGCTGTCGGCAATTGCGTTAAGCCTAACGCTGCCGCTTTCGGTGGATATTTCCACCGTATATTTTCTGTCGAAATCCGTTCCCGAATCCATTATCCGTCCGATCAGCTTCAAAATCAGGTATGCCGCAGAGGTAAAAGCGACTATCGCCCAAACGGGTATTTGAAAATAGGAAACGCCGTTGTTGTACATCATGCCCGAGGGAGCGACAAACAGCCACAGGGCGAGCATTATCCCCGCATAGACGCAGTTTATCCCGAGAAAAACAAGGGCGCTTTTGATAAACCGTTTAATTCCCCCAAAGCCGAACGCCGCCAAGGTGATAAGCAGGCATATCATCAGCTTGCCCAACAGCCCGAAGATAAAGGGCATGGGCGGCAGCAGTATCACAAAGGAGCCGACAGCTCCCGCTGTGCTGCCAAGGATTTTTCTTGCGGCTTTGATCCTTCTGTGGGTAATGCAGCCTGTGCCTATTATCAGAAAATAGGTTATGTAGAAATTTAAGAGAAACAGAATGTCTATATAAATTACTCTCATTTGTTCCGTCGCCCCGTTCACTCATGCGGATCGGCAAACAGCAAACGCCGATTTTTGCCGTTTGCCCGTTTTTTGTATTTGCTATAATTATATATACAAGCCCGCAAAAAAGATGTCGAAGCGTTTACGCAAAATAAAAAAAGACGTATCCCTTGCTTGGGAAACGTCTTTTTGGGTTTTTTGGCGGTTATTTTTACTTTTTTGAGGATTTAGCTGTTTTTGATGCGGTTTTTGTTGTTTTTTTCGCTGCGGTTTTTTCTTTTC
>JAMPBF010000150.1 GCA_023666805.1 Bacillota bacterium | reverse complement strand
TAAAAAGCGGTATCAACCGTCTCCTTGACCGTTCGCAGCGCAAAGACATAAATTCTTTAAACAGGGAAATATTAACTGAAAAACTCAAAAAAGGAGCACATATGAAGGACGGATTTATAAAGGTCGGGGCGGCTACCCCGAAAATAAGGGTCGCCGATGTGGAATTTAACGGCAGCAGCATAATAAAAGAGGTCAATGAAGCCGCCAAGCTGGGGGTAAAGCTTCTTTGCTTTCCCGAGCTGTGCATTACGGGCTACACCTGCGGCGACCTGTTCGGGCAAAGCGCTTTGCTTGATGCTGCAAGGGCTCAGCTTTACCGCATTGCGGAGGAAACGAAGGGGCTGGACGTGATCTTTGCGGTGGGTCTGCCTATGGTAAAAAACGGCAAGCTGATAAACGCCGCCGCCGTTGTATATCGGGGTGAGATTTTGGGCACGGTGGGAAAGAAAAATCTTCCCAATTACAACGAATTTTACGAGCTGAGAAATTTTGCGGAGGACAACGAGCCGCCCGTTGTTTTTACCTGTAAGAACATACCCGAATTTTCCTTCGGAGTGGAGATCTGCGAGGATCTGTGGGTCGCCGAGCCGCCCTCGGTAAAGCTTGCAAGGGGCGGCGCCGCCATAATCTTAAATTTAAGCGCCAGCAACGAGATGATAGGAAAGGCGGACTACCGCAGAAGCTTGGTAAGCGGACAAAGCGGACGGCTGATCTGCGGATATGTTTACGCCTCGGCGGGCGACGGGGAGAGCACCACCGACCTTGTGTTCTCGGGACACGATCTTATTGCGGAAAACGGCGTTGTTTTAAAGGAATCCAAGCTGTTTTGCAACCGACTGACCGTATCGGAAATAGACGTCAAGCTTTTAGCGGCGGAAAGAAGGAAAAACACCTCCTTTAAAAGCTATGAGGATATAAACAGGGTGGAATTTGATATGCCCGCAGCCCACACCGAGCTTACAAGATATATCAGCCCCGCTCCCTTTGTCCCCTCGGATAAGGCTAATAGAGAGGAAAGATGCGAAACTATCCTGCTTATGCAAAGCGAGGGGCTTAAAAAAAGGGTGGAGCATACAAATGCAAGATCCTTGGTGATAGGCATTTCGGGAGGGCTTGACAGCTCCCTCGCCCTTTTGGTCTGCGTTAAGACCATGGATCTGCTGAACCGCAGCCGCAAGGACATTATTGCGGTGACAATGCCCTGCTTCGGCACCACCAAGCGGACAAAATCCAATGCGGTAAGCCTATGCGAGGCGCTGGGTGTTACCCTCAGGGATATAGACATCACCAAATCGGTATTGCAGCATTTTGCGGACATCGGTCACGATCCCGAAAACCGCAGCGTGGTCTACGAAAACGGACAGGCAAGAGCCAGAACCTACATTCTCATGGATATAGCCAACGAGGAAAACGGACTGGTGGTAGGCACGGGCGATCTGTCCGAGCTTGCCTTGGGCTGGGCCACCTACAACGGCGACCATATCTCCATGTACGGCGTAAACGGCGGCGTACCCAAAACCCTGATCCGTCACATAGTGAGATATTACGGGGACGTGTCGGAGGACGGCGTTTTAAAGAGGGTGCTGTACGATATTTTAGACACCCCCGTAAGCCCCGAGCTGCTCCCTGCGGAAAAAGGGGAGATAAGTCAAAAAACCGAGGATCTGGTGGGACCCTACCAGCTTCATGACTTCTTCCTGTATTACGCAATAAGAAGAGGCTATTCCCCCTCCAAGGTGTATCGGCTCGCCTTGTACGCCATGGAAGGAAAATATTCCGAGGAAACCGTTTTAAAGTGGCTCAAAAATTTCTACCGCAGATTTTTCAGTCAGCAGTTCAAGCGCTCCTGTCTTCCCGACTCGCCGAAGGTGGGCTCCGTGACCCTTTCCCCCAGGGGAGATTGGCGAATGCCTTCGGACGCCTGCGCCGCCCTTTGGCTGAAGGAGGCGGAGGCGCTGTAGCCGTCGGCAAATTTTAGGACGGCTGTTTGTCGAAAAATACCGCAATATCTTTCCAAAAAAGTAAAAATTTTGTGAAATACCTTGCTTAAACAAGTAAAATATGCTATAATTAATTCGATATTTTGGCAAATACCCATAATAATAAAGGAACAGGTACAAGAAATGATTTCTGTTGCCATTGACGGTCCTGTAGGAGCAGGCAAAAGCACTGTCGCACGGGAAAGCGCAAAACGGTTGGGCTTTATATACGCCGACACCGGCGCTCTCTACAGAGCGGTAGCCCTTTATTCGATCCGAAAGGGACTTAGCGAGGAGGATACGGACTTTAAGGAAAAGGTGACCGCTCTTCTCCCCGAGATCCAAGTGGAAATTAAGATAAAAGAGGGAGAGCAGCGGGTCTTCCTGAACAGCGAGGACGTTTCCGAGGAGATCAGGCTTCCCCAGATCTCCATGGCTGCCAGCGCAGTTTCCTCGATCCCCGCAGTAAGGGATTTTCTGCTGGAGCTGCAAAGGGATATTGCGAAAAAGAACAACGTGCTGATGGACGGCAGGGATATTGGCACAGTGGTGCTTCCTCACGCCAACGTAAAAATATTCATCACGGCAAGTCCCGAGATCAGAGCAAAGCGCCGTTTCGCCGAGCTGATAAACAAGGGCGTAGAAACCGGCTACGAGCAGGTGCTCAACGACCTGAACCGCCGAGACTATCAGGACAGCCACAGAGCGGTCGCTCCCCTTAAAATGGCGGAGGACGCCAAGCTGCTCGATACCTCCGAGCTGAGCTTTGAGCAGTCGGTGGAAAAAGTGGTGGAGCTTGTGAAAAAGGCTGAAGAATAAATGGAGTTGAAGACTGTTAACGGTAGGATCTCCTATATCGAGGCAACGGAAGCTCCCTTGTCCGCCGACGTGGGGATTATTCGGGCAGGGGACATAACATGGATCTTTGACGTAGGAAACGGCGAGGATATTGCAGAGAAAATCGGCGGTATTGCCGGAGAAAAATATGCGGTTATATCCCACTTTCATGCCGACCATACCTCAAATTTGGAGAAAATAAGCTATACAAGGCTTTACGGCGGCGGCTTCACCTGCAAAAGGCTCGGCAGCGGGATCCCGGTGGAGCATGACCTGTATGTGGGAGACGTACATCTTTTCCCCATACCCTCCACTCATTCAAAGGGCTGCATCGGCTTGGAGCTTGGGGACTGCGCCTTCTTGGGGGACAGCACCTATGCCGCTAATATAGAAGGCAAGGCCGCCTACAACGCAGGACTTTTGCAGGAGACCGTTAAGACGCTGCAAGGCTTACGGGCGGAGAAATTCCTCTTAAGCCACAGCAAGCCGTTCGTACAGCCAAGAGACAGAGTTATAGCAAAGCTTGAGACCGTTTACTCCTACCGAAAAAAGAACAAGCCGTATATTTTTATAGAAGAAATTACGGAATCCGACTGATACTTTTACCCCAAAAAAACGTTTAATAATACAGAAAGTGACATAACGAAATGTCTGCATACGGTTTTGCAAGAAAATGCGTGGAAATTTTCTTCCTGCACATAAAATACAAGGCAGCTGTGCTTAATCCCGAGAATATTCCCGATCTGAGCGGCGGCTTTATAGTCGCCTGCAATCATCAGAGCTACAGCGATCCGCCTGTTTTGGCGGGAGTGTTTAAGGGCAAATTCAGCTTTATGGCCAAGTCCGAGCTGTTCAAGAACAAGCTTTTCGCCTGGATAATAACCAAGTGCGGAGCCTTCCCCGTCGTCAGAGGCGCAAAGGACACGGGAGCCTTGGACAGAGCGGTAGAGGATCTGAAGAAAAACAGGATATTTGTCATATTCCCCGAAGGTACCCGCTCCAAGGACGGAGTTATCGCAAGGGCAAAGTCGGGTGTGGCTATGATAGCGGGAATGGCGGACGCTCCCGTGGTGCCCGTTTGCATAATGTACGGCGTTGACGGCAAAAAACGGCATATTGCCGTAGCGGTGGGCGAAATGATCCCCAAAGAGGAAATCGTTTTGGAGGATATGACCGACCGCAAGCAGATAAAGCAGGTCTCCTCCCGGATCATGGACGATATAACGCAGCTGCAGCGGCAGATCTGCGGCGAATACCACATACCCGTTCCCGGCAGCGAGGCGCTGCTGTGAGCGTAAATATAACCGTTGCCGAAACGGCGGGCTTTTGCTTCGGAGTGAAAAGAGCCATAGACTTTGCGGAAAAGCTGGCGGCGGAGGGCGGCGGCTGCACCTTGGGACAGCTGATACACAATCCCTCTGTGATCAAGGAGCTGGAGGCAAAAGGCGTATATGCGGCAAAAACCGCAGACGACGTCAGGGGCACCGTAATAATACGCAGCCACGGAGTGGGGCGGGCGGTATATCGGGAGCTTGAACAAAAGGGGATCAAGTACATTGACGCCACCTGTCCCTTTGTGGAGAAGATCCACAAAATCGTTTCCGAAGAAAGCGCAAACGGCGCAGAGGTGATCATAGCAGGCGACCCGAATCACCCCGAGGTCAAGGGCATAGTGGGACATTGCCACACTAAGGCAAGAGTGGTTGACAGCTTAGAGGACATTGAAAATTTAGTAAAAGACGAGAATTTTTTTGTGCAAAATAGACAAATTTTTGTTGCCCAAACCACCTATCAATTAGCCAAATGGATAGAATATAAAAAAGTTATTAAAAACCACTGTACAAATTTGAAAATTTTTGATACAATATGTAGTGCAACTACAAATCGGCAAAAAGAGGCTGAAAGCCTATCAAAACAGTGTGATTTGATGATAGTGGCAGGCGGCGCCGAAAGCAGCAATACCGCCAAGCTTGCGGAAATTTGCGGAAAAAATTGCAGAACGATTTTTGTGCAGGAGCCGCAGGAGCTTTTAAATACAGAAAATATGACCGTTATCAAGGATGTATTATCCGACCGTGCTTCGGATATTAACATAAGTATAACCGCCGGGGCATCGACGCCGGACGGCATTATTAAGGAGGTTCATAGAATTATGAGCGAAACAGCAAAGAATGAAGAAATGGATATTGACTTCATGGCGGAGGTCGATAAGACCTTTAAAAGAGTATATATAGGGAATAGGGTCAAAGCCTATGTGGTGTCCGTTAACAACACCGAGGCTGTAGTTGACATTGGCACCAAGCACAGCGGCTACATACCCGCCGACGAGCTTACCGCCACACCCGGCTTGCTTCCCAAGGACGTAGTACAGCCCGGGGACGAGATCGACTGTGTGGTCACCTCCATCAACGATCAGGAGGGCGTGGTATATCTCTCCAAAAAGCGCGTGGACGCTGCTGCGGGTCTTGAAAAGCTGGCTGACGCCTGCCAAAACAACACCACCGTAACAGGCACGGTAACATCTGTCATCAAGGGCGGCGTTATCGTCACCTGCGAGGGCTCGAGAGTGTTCGTTCCCGCTTCTCACACCGGCGTTCCCAGGGGCAAAAGGACAGAACAGCCCGAATCGCCCGAGGAGCTTGCAAAGAAGCTTGAGACCCTTCTCAAGAAGGAGGTCAAGCTTAAGATAATCGAGGTTGCCGAAAACAGAGGCAGAGTTGTAGGTTCTATCAAGAACGCTTCCAAGGAGGAAACCGACGCTCTTAAGGCTAAGTTTTGGTCCGAGATCGAGGTGGGCAAAAGGTACACGGGCGAGGTCAAGTCTATTGAAAGCTACGGCGTATTCGTTGACCTTGGCGGCGTAGACGGAATGGTTCACGCCTCCGAGCTTACATGGAACAGGATCAAGCACCCCAGAGAGGTGGTTTCCGTAGGCGACAAGCTCGACGTATACGTAAAGAGCTTTGATCCCGAAAAGAAGCGGGTAAGCCTTGGTGCAAAGGATCCTAACGACAATCCTTGGACAAAGTTTTTGGCAGAGTTTGCGGTGGAAGACATCGTTAAAGCACAGGTGGTAAGCATTACCCCCTTCGGCGCATTTGCGCAGATCATTCCCGGCGTTGACGGTCTTATCCATATCAGCCAGATCGCTCTTGAAAGAGTTACCAACGTGGCTCAATTCCTTACCGTAGGTCAGGTAGTCGAAGCAAAGATCACCGAGATCGACGAGGAAAAGAACAGAGTAAGCCTTTCTATCAAGGAGCTTTTGGAGGAAGCTAAGGGCGAGGAAGCAGAAGAAGCGGAAGAAGCCGAAGCACCCGCACAAACCGAAGAAGCTGCAGAGACCGAAGAAGCGGCTGCCGAAGAATGATTTTTGATTTAAAATGCAAGGGCTGTCCCGTTTGGGGCAGCCTTTTTTATTATTAAGGCAGTTGGTACTTATACTGTTTTTCCCTTAAAATATAGACGAAGCCTATATTTTCAGCCTGTCGAAAAAAACAATGTTGGCGGCAAATTATGAACTTGTACAGCGGGCGGGTCAAGACCCGCCCCAGACTGTCGAAAAAGTCCAAACTTATAAATTTCGGAGGGAAAAGAGGCTTGGAGAAAAACCGTCAGGGTTTTTCTC
>JAMPBF010000014.1 GCA_023666805.1 Bacillota bacterium | reverse complement strand
CTCCAAGCCTCTTTTCCCTCCGAAATTTAAATGCTTTGACTTTTTCGACAGTCTGAATAACAGGAGCTGCATTACGCTCCTGTTATTTTTATAACTTTATTTCTGTCTCGCTTTCCTTATTTTATTATAGTATAATTGCGATATTGATTTTGTCAGCGGCTTGACAGAGGGAAAGCGGATTTAAATAAGCCGCCTAATCCCCGTAAATAAAACGATCTATATTTTCAAATTCCGCTACAACGTCCAAATCCTCCTTCGTATTCATATTCACCAGCTTTACGTCTGAAATTTCCTCAAATTCGTCGTCATAAGCCGAAATCACCAGTGCAAAATCCTCTCCGTCATCGCTTTGGTAGTAAAACTGAATATTATAGATTCCGTTGTAGTAGCCGTATTTTTCATACTCACTGTAAACCAAATCAGCCGTTTCTCCCCGAAAAACAGACATCACTATCTGCGTCAGTTCATCTCGGCTCAACGACTTTATGGAGACGCTGTACTCCACGTTGGCATAAACCTTGTCGAAGTAGGTAAGCGTACCTTTTTGAATCAACGCCAGCCTGTCGGTGCTTCTGTTTACCATGAATACGGTATAGCGGTTTGAGGCAACGGTAAGCGTACCCCATTGGTAAAGCTCTTCGGGATTGTAATCGGAGGTGTAGCCGGTGTCGGTAAGCTGATACTGTGCGCCGTTGTAACTGAATACATCGATCAATGCTTCTACGTATTCCGTTGTGCCGTAAATATTGTAGTAATTGTAGTCCAGCTCGCCGCTGTCGATTTTGTAAACATATTCCCTTATGCGCTCCCCCGTATCCATTACGCAGCCGTAATAATCGGTGCTTAAATATTCCTCCTCGGGTGCCGGATATGATTCAAAGCACAGCCAGCCGCTGAGCTCCGAGCTGTCGCTGCGAGCGATCAGATATTCCCGCTTCCCTGCGGTAGACAGCTCGAAAGCGGTGTACTCGTCATTTTGATCCGTTATATCTCTGCGGACGAAGTAAACGTCGTCGGAGATCATCGCCGTTGCTTGGTATACGGTGCCGTTTATTTCGATCCCTGCGGATCTTTCTTTCTCGTATATCTCAAGGCGGCCGTTTATCAATATGGCAGACAGCCATTCGGAGCTTCCTATGTTAAAGGTTGTTACATAAGAGATCTCGATCTTGTCAAGATCGCTGTCCGTGCCGGCGCAGATCGCCGCCGTTCCCGAGGGGACAAACATAATATCGGTATCGCCGTCCGCCAGATCCTCTAAGGAGACATAAGCATCGGTGTATTTGCAGATAACATTCTCGCAGACTATCGCCTCGGGAACACTGATATTGCTTACGGTGCTTATGCCATAGCCCCCCAACTCTTCGGGCGGGATCGACAGCAGCTCTCTTGCGGAAAGCTCCTGCGAGTAATAATTGTTTGCCGCCTCTATCTCGCTTTTATACCACTTAGCGCCGTTACCGTCCTGTGGTGGGTCGGATAAAACGGGCAAAGCGCCGCTTCCCTCAACCAAGCTTATATTCTTTCCCTGAGAAGCGGGGGTAAAAATATTGCCGCTTATGGACAAAACGGTGACCACCGCCGCAGCCGCACACACCGGTGCGGCAATATGCGAGATCATTCTGCAATGCGCATTTCTTTTTGCCTTTTCTCTGATATATTCTTCCCGTCTTTGAAGCAGGCTTGCTGTCATTTCCCTGTCAGTTTTCATATCGGAAGCCCTCCTTTTCAAGCCGAGTTTTCAGTGCGGCTCTCGCTCTGTACAGCAGCATTTCCGTTTGCCGCTTGGTTTTCTTTACCACCTTTGCCGCTTCGTCGGCGGTGAAATCCTCGAAATAAACAAGGTGAAGTATCTGCGAATATTGAGGCGGCAAGCTTTCCATCGCCTTATGTAAAAAGATCCCGTCCTCGTCCCGTATCAAATTTCGTTCAAATTCCTTTTCCTCCGCCGGAAGGTTTTCCATGTCCTCAAAAGGAACGCCGTCGTTTTTTGCGTTTTTTCGCAGGTAATCCAGCGCCAAATTTCTCGCAACGGTAAAAAGCCATGTTTTAAAAGAGTATCTGGGGGTAAACTTAGGTTTTTTCACCATAAGCTTAAAAAACGTATCCTCTGCCAGATCCTCCGCCGCATATATATTATTAACGATCCCGTTAAGGAAAAAAATCAGCTTTTCTCTGTAAAGAGAGACGATCTCCGCAATGCCCTCGTCGTCTCCCGATAAATATTTGAGGTAGCTTTCAGCGCCTTTATCCATAAGCGTACCGCCTTCATCAGAATTACCTCCCAAATCTACAGGCAGCAAGCCTAATAAAGCCTTAAGTCTCGCACCCGCCATTGCGCACAAGCTTTTTGACCCGTCGCAAAAAGCTTTGACGCAGGCTGTCTTAAGGCTGTTCGATTTTTCGATTGGGAAAGCTTTCGTATACGTAAAATAACCCTTTCAATCATTAAACGCCAAAAAATTTAAAAACTCACAGTAAAATTAAAAATTTTGAGGGATCACCGAAGCAATCCCTCAACCGATAAAGACCCGTGTCAATTTCACATTAGTACACATTAATAATAGTAGTACAGATCCCCGTCCTCGATACCGAACAGTACAAAATCCGTAAACAGCGTGTTGTCGAAATAGTCGTGTATTTCAAAGCTGTAGTAATAATCTGCGTCCTCTAAATAGTCGTAGCCGAAGCTGTCATAGCTGCTGTAAACATAAGGCTCGCCGTAGTAGTCGCACTCGTATTCAAAGGTCTCCGCATCATAGGCGGGGTAGCAGGGCTCGATAACGTCGCCGTCCTGAAGCTGATATACGTCTCTTGCCGCAGCGCCGTATTCGTCCACTCCCGCCCAAGTGCCGATAGCCTCGGTGACCGTTGCGTCGTCGTAATAGGTCTGTACGATCTTAAGATTGGTGTATTCATCGTTGAGATAAATGGGACAGGTGTAGATATTGCTGTAAACTCCGTCGTCCGACGTCCAGTCGATAAGGTAAGCGCACAGCGCCTGCCCGTCGGGAAGGCAGATCCACAAGCCGTCAAAGGCGTCCCAGCAGTAGCCGGTGTTCCAATCAAATTCCACATAATCGTCGCTGCCCAGATCCAGCATATACTCCTTGCCGTAGCTATCGTCCCAGTAGCTTTCCATAACGTTGCAGTAAACCGTATCCAAATCGTAAAGACTGTCCTCGGTAAGCTTAAAGGTGTAATAGCCGTCGTCGTCGATATGAGGCTCTATCTCATACTCCAAAGCGCTGTAGCTTTGATCGAAGTTAAGGTTATTGTCCTCCTCCTGATCCCAGTAATCGTAATCTCCCGATAACGAGCCGCCTGCCCAAAGCTGGCTGAAGGAGTTCAAAAGCCCGTCAAAATCGAAAAACGAGGTGTCGCCGTTGGTGCTGCTTCCGTAGGCGCAAAGATCCACCAAGCTCAAATAATAAGGGCTGATGCAGAGGCTTTTAAAGATATTGATCTCGCTGCTGCCCTGTACGGAAAGAGGATAGTAAAGGGAAAGTCCCCCTGCCGTCTTTTCGTTTTTGCCGTTTTTGGCATAAACCACACAGTCCTCCAAGGCAATAAGGGCGTTTCTTGAGGTGTCGTCCGCAAAGCTGCCGCTGTACGAAAGCAGATTGCTTATATCCACCATGTTGGTATAGCCCTCTGTTCTGTTGTTGCCGCCAAAGTTTAAGGATTCCTTTGCCGCCTTGATGACCTCGCTCAAATGATCGGCCGCATAACCGTAAGCGTCCTTTGCATACAGGTTAAACGCCTTTATAAAGCTGTCGATCTTAGACAGGTCGATGACCGATTGGGTAGCGTCGTCCTCCTCGAAGGATCTTATGCAGGCGTTGTAATATCCGTCCGCCAAATATGTACCCATCTCTGCGCCCGACTGAACCATTGCGTTTGCACCTGTCGCAAAGCTGTTGTAATCCCAGCCGTTGCCGGATTCCAGATTTTGCGACGCTATCATATATTTTCCGTAGGGAACGAGTATGTTGGCTGTTTCTATTGTAGCCATAAGACAAGCGTCAAATCCTATCAGGTCGAATTTTTGCGGCATAAGATCGTACACCGACGCCAACGCTCTGTCGATTTCGTCAAGGCCCAGGGAGTCCATGTCGAAATTTTCGTCAAAGCAAACTCCCGTTATGCTTCCGCCGCCGTGATCCCAAAAATCAAGGACCATATATTCCGAGGGATAATTTTTCAGTCCCCATTCGAGAAAGTCCGCCAACGTGTCGGATTTTCCCATATTGGTGGAGCTTCCGCTTTCCAAGATCTCATAGCCGCCGTTTTGGATAAGCACCCTCTGCTTTTTATTGTTTTCGCAGAAATTGTTCTGCCATTCCTTTGTGCCGTCCGCTTCTATCACAAAGCGAAGGTTGGAGCAGCTTTCGGTAGCGTCCTGCATTTCGATCATGTCGTCGGTGGCGGAGGCTTGATCGCTTTCCAGATCCGAACCGCACATATAGACGAATACCGTCCATACTCCCTTATCGCCGCTGTAGCTGCCGTCATCCTTGTCAAGCCTTTCTATGTTAATGCCGTCGCCGCCGTCGTAGGAAAGAAGCGTGCCCTTTAAGGTATCGATCAGAGCGCCGGAGGTATTTGAGCCGGACGTCGTTTCGTCCGCAGCGGCAGCTGCGGGGCTGCTTTGCTGCGGCTTATCCGTTTTTTCGTCTCTGTCGTTGTTTTCGTTTATTATCTTGCCCAAGCTCTCTGCGCTGCAGCCGCAGAGAAAAACGCTTGCAGCGGTAAGTAAAGCCGCCGTTTTAATTCCGAAAGCGATTTTTCTTTTCACTGTAATAGCCTTTCTGAAAATGTATTGTATTTATCCGAATTGCCTCGCATATCCGTTTGCTTTGCTCACTCCATGCATATCGGCAAACAGCAAACGCCGAAAATTTTGTCGTTTGCCGTAAAATCAGCCGTTGTCGGAATTTCCCTCGGCGGCAGCTTCCCCGTTTTCGCCGCCCTTTTTGTCCGAGGACTTGCCCGCCGCTTCCTTTGCTTTTTGAACGGCTTCCTTGTAGTTGTCCAAGGTCTCCTCGATCTGTCCGTCGTCTACCACCAGGATCTCGCCCTTGATCTTATCGTTGTGAGCCACGCCTCCTATAATTTTTGTGGAGAACAGCAGGTTGTTGGAGTGACCCTCCTGCTTTACAAGGTTGATAGCGTCAACGGATCTTACATTGTCCACCACAAAGCCCATGCAGGTGGTGGAGGAATCGGGCTCATTGGTAAGCGTGATTATCAGCCTGGTGCTGTCGTTGTTTATAAAGGCGATGGAGGTTTCTATGGCGTGAATGAATTTGCTGCACTCCGTTTCGGCAGTGGCAGCCATTCTCTTGTCGGTATTCACTCTGTCCGCCAGCGTCAGCAGCTCCTTTTGGATCTGTTGGATATTTTTCGCCATCGGGATCATTTCCGATTGCTCATGAGCATAGCCAATATCTATATCGTCGCCGAAAAGGTCGGGGGTGGCTGCAAACCTTTCCTGCTCCTGTATGCAGCGGCGCAGCTCCTTCAGATACATTTCCGCCCCTTTTTTCTTAAATTCCAGGGTTTCGGTGAGACGCTGGCGCTCGTCCTGTCCCGAGCTTATCCTCAGAAGCTTTTTAAGGTCGAGAATAGGAATGATCTCGCCTCTTATGTTGGCAACGCCCAAATATGTTTCGGGAGCGCCTGCCACACCTGTGATAAAGGGCATCTGTGCAATTCCCGTTACCATTTCCGTGCTGATCGCATACAGCTGTTGATTCAGTTCAAAGATTATCCAAGGGAGCTCGCTGTTAGGATTCATAAAGTACCTCTTTCTTCTTGCAGTCAGAGCCGCATAATTTGAGTAAAAAATCAAAAAAATGTCGATTTTATATAGTATAACATATTTATTTGTTTTTTTCAACAGTTATTGCATAATTTGCATAAATTTGCATAAATTATCGGACATACCCGACAAATCACCGCTTTGTCACACAATTTTTAGCCTTGCAAAGTTGACAGAAGGGGAAAAAGATGATAAAATCAATAAAGGCTAAAAAACAAAGGCAAACGGAAAGGATATATTATTTTTATGAAAAAAACGGTAAAAAATACAGGGGCGATAGCTTTGGCTTTATCTGTGGCGCTTTTGAGCGGCTGCACTCAAAATCAGACCGACGGCGAGGATAATGCGTCCGATACCGACAGCGGCGCAAGCTCTGCCGCCGCCGACGATTACACCAAGGTGGAGGTAGAGACGCCCGACAGCTTTAAGGGCAACACCGCCGAGGTCGTATTGGAAAAGGGCGACGCCTATGCGGTAATCAAGATCAAGGATTACGGCGAAATAAAATGCAAGCTGTTTCCCGAGGCGGCGCCGAAGGGCGTTCAAAACTTTATTGAAACAGCCGAAAGCGGTTTTTACACAAATAAGATAATGCACCGCATCATAAAGGATTTTATGATACAGGGCGGCTCTAAAAACGGCGACGGAATGTCCTCGCCCGATGAGGCTGCATTCGGGGTCGAATACAACAAAAATATGAGGCATTTTTACGGAGCGCTTTGTTACGCCAACGCAGGCGGAGTAAACGGCACGCAGTTTTATATCGTAAACAAAAAAACCTGCGATCTGACGGCGGCAGGCACAATAGCCGATTATGAGGAAGCGCTGAAAACCTTGGCTTCGTATATTGAACAGTGTACGGATCTGATAGGCAGCACCACGGGCGATGAAAAGGAATATTACACTCAAGCTCTGGAGTACTACAAATCACAGCAGGAGACGTGCGAATACGCCAAGCATGTGCTCGAGCAGCGCACCGAGGAAATGGAAGCCAAGTATAACAAGGTAGGCGGCGTTCCATTTTTGGACGGCGATTACACTGTTTTCGGACAGGTAGTGGAGGGCTTTGAAGTGCTGGATAAGATCAGCGAGGCTGAGGTGGAAATGAACTCAAGCGGCGAGGAAAGCAGCCCCGTAACGGAGATAGTTATCGAGTCCGTAACAGTGGGCACGGTGGAATAATACTAACAAAAAGAGACTGCCTTTGCCGCAGTCTCTTTTATATTGTTTTGTTTTAAAATTTAATACTAATTCCTGTTTAAAATATAGACTTCGTCTATATTTTAAAGCCGACTTTCAGTCGGCAGCCAAAATCGAAGATTTTGGCGGAAACAGTATAAGAAAATTCTCGGATTGCCGATAAAGCGGGAAAAACTTTTACGGTTTTCGGAAGGGATCAAGACCTCCCCTGCATATTCCCCTCACTCATCGTCCTCGTCGTCATCGTCGTCATCGCTCTCTCCCGCAAACTCCGAGCTTTCATAAAGCACGTCTGCCACAGTCTCCAGCAGATTGTGATACTGTATCTTTTTCTTCCAGTCCTTGGGCAGCTTTTGATAACCGTACCATGCGCCTAAAATACCGCCTGTTATGGCGCCGCAGGCTGCGCTGTCGCCGTCGTGGTTGGCGGCAAGCTCTATGGCGTATTTATAGCTGCTTTGGTGAACAAGTGCGCTGAATACCGCAATTGTCAAGGCTGAAACAGCGGATTTTCCGTCGCCCAGCTCGTCGATCCCCTCCAAGGGGTCGAAGTCCCTGTCCTCCGCCATGTCCACCGCCTTTTGAAGCGCCTTGTAGGTGTTTTCACTGTGAGGGTAGGCGGTAAGCAGCGCCATTGCGTCGGAGACCGCCTCCTCGATAGGCTTGTCGGTGAGAAGCTCCGCCACGATCGCCGCATACACCCCGCAGGGAAGATAGCCGTCGGGGTGGGAGTGGGTTATCGCCCCGATGTCGCAGGCGATCCTGAAAGCCATATCGGGGCTTTCCCCGTAGAAAAGTCCCGCCGTGACCACCCGCTTTACCGCACCGTTATCCGTATTGTTGTTTACCCGCTTGCTTAAAGTGCCGAAGCTGTTGTTGCGGGCGTCAAGAAGTGCGTCCGTATTCACGGTGTTCATTCTTCTGCGCTTGCCCAGACCCTTGGAGCGCAGCAGGGAGGACATATTGGGATTCTTGCTTTTATCGAAAAGCCACTCGTATTCGGGACCCGCAATGGTTTTGGTCTGCATGTAGAGCCACAGCTGATAGGAGTAAAACACATAGCTTGCCACAGCGCCGTTTTCGTAGGCGGATTGCTTGCTGTCAGCCCAAAGTATTCCGTCGGCGGTGAACAGGGACATTTGGGTCGCCTCGGTGAAAAGGGCTGTGCCGGTTTTTTTGCTTACCGCCAGATCCATTGCGCCGTACCGCTCAAAGGTGGTGCATATCTCCTCGTAGCTCATCTTCATAAGAGGGTAGCCGAAGGCGTCGCCGATAGCGCTGCCTATTACCGCCCCTTCAAATTTATCCATATACTTGTTAACTTTTGCCATTCGGTCTTCCTGCCTTTTTATTATTATTGCGGATTGTCGGATACTTTATTCCGCCTTTTTGCGTTTCTTTTAGCAAGCTTTTCGCTGGCTCGGCGGTTAGCCTCCGCCTCGGTCATTACCTCCATTTCGGGGGAGGAATAGGGGATCCTGGGAGTATAGCTCCAGCTGCGGGTGCTGTCCTTATTATACAGCGTGCGGCAGAAAACGGGCGAGTCGGGCATTGCCAGCAAATGCTCCAAATAATCGTAATAAGAGCCGGGGGTAAGCACCGAGGTGGCGTTTATAATATTGTCGCTGCACGCCTTTCGTATGATCCTGTCCGCCAGCATTACGCAGTTGGAGGTCACCACGAAATAGGTTTTCAGCTTTCCGCTTTTGAATTTGTAAAAATCCGCTCCCGAGCAGTTCCAAAGCTTGCTGCCCCAGTCGCAGACATCCTCGCCCTTGGCGGCGGGGTCGTTTTTCGCCAGCTGCTGCAAGGGGGTCTCCCAAGGGTATATCATCTTTTCGATCTCGGCAATCTCTTCCCTTACCGCCTGTTTTTGAAGGTCGCTAAGTCTAAAGCCGTAGCCCAAGATCTCTCTCGGGGAGGAGGAGACGTAAAACCGCACGTAGGGCTCTTTTTCCCCCTTCAGAAAAATGCCGTCGCCTATAACGCCGAAGAGCGCCACCGAGGTCAGGTCGTAGCTGGCGTAGGAATAGATCCGCCCCTCAAAGGCAATGTCGCAGTGTCCCATTATTCCGTGACCTCGGGAACTTACGTGGATCATTACCTCCATATCCGGGGGGGCGTCGGTTTCCTTGCCGATGGGAAAATAGGGCTTTAACCCGTCCTCCGCCTTTTGGGGATCCAGTATATTTTTCATCTCTCTGGATTTTAAATTCAGAAAGGGCAGAAGCGTTGATATTACCACCGGAAGCGGCAGGCTCAGCTTTCCCGTAATATGGTTTTTCACCGAGGAGGGCAGGCACTGGAACAGAAAGTCCCAAAGCTGAAACGCACCGTATACTATCGCATAAATGCCCACCACTACGGTAAAGCCGTTTTTGCCCATTTCCGGCACAAAGATCAGCAATATCCCGAAAACGGTGAAGGCAAGAAAGTTGAGAAATTCCCTGTACCTTCCCGGCACGTTGTCCCGCCTGTCTATAATATAATCCACAAGGTTTATGGCGGCGTTGACAAACACGTACACGGTATAGATCAGCAGCACGGGAATCAAGTTCAGCCTCGGCATGAAAACAGCCATAACTCCCACTATAACGTTATATACGGCAGTTATATACACGCTGCCCATGGCGCTTTTTGACAGTTTTTTCCTCTTGGCAAGGGTGGACAGGAAAAGAAAAACACCGTGGAGAATGGCGACAGCGCCTATCAAATAGCATGCGGCTTCAAGAACCACCATGCCTGCGGTAAGGGTAAGCACCCCCGCCGCCACAATAAGCAGTCCCATTACCAAGCAAACTATCGGATAAAATTTAGAATTGTTCATATTTTAAGCTCTGCCTGCACTTTCACGCTGTCCTTGCTTGAAAGCAAAGATCGGTCTTTTTTCTCTGCGGTCATTTATGGTATTTTCTGTTGTTTATTATCGAGTAGCCTCTGTAAAGCTGCTCCAGCAGCATAACTCTTGCCAGCTGGTGGGGAAAGGTCATTTTGGACATGGAAAGCCTTAGATGAGCCGTCCTTTTCACTTCGTCGCTTAAGCCGTAGGAGCTGCCTATTATAAAAACTGCCTGTCCGAAGCCCTCCAAGGGTATTTTTTCAAGCTGCGACGCCAGCGCCTCGCTGGAAAGCTGTCCGCCCTCCACGCACAGGGCGCAGACGAAGGCATTTTGAGGGAGCTTTTTCAGCAGTCTTTCTCCCTCTTTTTTCAAGGCGTTTTCTATTTCGCTGTCGGAGGGATCGTCGCCGAGCTTTTCGGGCTCCAATACCTCGACGCTGAGCTTGCAGAAAGCGCCCAATCTTTTTTCGTATTCGGTGCAGGCGCTTCTCAGGTAATCCTCCTTAAGCCTGCCCAAGCACAGCAGAGTGACGTTCATTTTGCCTACCTCAGTAATTTGTTCTGCGGCGTTTTCTTTCGTTTCTTCTCGCCTCTTGGATAAGCTTTCGGCGGCGAACCGACATAAGCACTATATCCGCCAATATGCACAGCACCAGCAGCAGGAGCAGCGGTCCAAACCAAGAGGTATCGGTAAGCGCCCTTGCCTTGTCCGCAAGATAGGCAAGCTGTGAGCGCTCTATGGATTTTGCGGCAACCAAGTCGAGGGTGCGTATGGTTTCTCCTTGATACACGATCTCCAGCTTTCCCAAAACCTCGCCTTTGGTGACGGGGGCGATTATCTCCTCGTAAATGGGCACGACCTTTTTCTGCACGGGGCTTGATTCGGTTTCGCCGCTTGAAGCGCTTCCGTCCTCAGCCAGCTGCTTGGGCACAATGGTGGTGAAATCGTCTATGGCGATAAGCTGAAGGCGGTCGTTTTCCCCCTGCTCCACATTCACCTCGGTGAATATCTGATCCCTGGAGACCACCGTTTGATACACAAAGTTGGCATAAGCCCATTCGTATAGGTTATAATGATCCTTTGCGGCGTAGTTGTAGGATTTTCCTTCGGAATCATAGTACGGCGCCTGCATGGTCACGATCATATAAGTATATCCGTCCTTTTGGGCGGTGGTGACAAGGCATCTTCCGCCGGGGTGCTTTTCGTACTCGCCGCTTTCGCCTTTGGTATAATAATAGTCGATGCTGCCCGTTTTTATGCCGTGGACATATTCGAGGTAAAAATCGGAGCTGGGTCTCATAAGTACGTTTGTGTTGTAAAGCGTGTATCCCTCGGGATTGTTGTTGTTGGGGGGGAAATCGTAGGATACGGTATCGCATATCTCCATAAAGCCCGGCACATGGTCGTAGGCATAGCGGCTGATAAGATACATATCGTAGGGCGTCGAGTAATTTTCCGCCTCCCAAAGCCCGTGAGCGTCTGAAAAATGCGTGTTCAGGCAGC
Source organism: Bacillota bacterium (assembly GCA_023666805.1). Lineage (GTDB taxonomy): Bacteria > Bacillota > Clostridia > Oscillospirales > Ruminococcaceae > Ruminiclostridium_E. Next base: position 14,707 of record JAMPBF010000014.1, on the reverse strand, counting down.
CGATGTCGGAGGCTTTCTTATTCATGAGAGACGTAAAGTCCTCGACAGTGCCGCATAAATTCAGCGCCAGCACGTTAGCCGCCTCGCAGGCGGAAACCACCATCAAAGCATACAGACAGTCCTTATAGGTAAGATTTTTTTGCCCCGCTTCAAAGGCGGCGTTGGAAACATCTTCCTTATTGGGGTCGCCCATCCAAAATTCATTGGTGGAATCCGTGCCTACCCTGACGGATGCGTTTATGTCGGGGCAGTATTCCAAAACCACAATGGCGGTCATAATTTTGGTGATAGAGGCGGGATAGTAGCGTTGGTGCTCGTTTTTGGCGTAAAGCACTATGTCGGTGTCCATATTCACCATAAAGACCCCTTCACTGTAAATATTGTCGATATTTGGCACAAAGTCGGCTTTTACCTTGCAGCCTGCGGAAAACTGCAAGAATACGGCTATTGCCAAAACCGCCGAGGTCAAGTATCTGTAAATTTTTTTATCTTTCATATAGACAAAACTCCCTTTTTACGATATAATATATAAGTAATTAATTTTTTTAAAAATGCCCTTGGGCAGGATATTCTTTTCAATTATATATATTATACCAAAAAAATCCAACAAATAAAAGCCCTTTTTCGGATTTTAATAAATTTGTAATAAATAAAAAAGGAAGCGAACGAAATGAGCGACTACAGATTTGACACCAAGGTGATCCACAGCGGATACGAAACAGACCCTGCAACCCATTCGGTCGTACCGCCTGTCTGTCTCACCAACGCTTATGTCTTTGACAATGCTGAGCACGCAAGGAAGCTATTCAGTCTGGAGGAGGCGGGCAACATTTACTCCCGTCTCGGCAATCCCACCTGCGACGTGCTGGAAAAAAGGATAGCGGAATTGGACGGCGGTGCGGGAGCATTGGGCTTTTCCTCGGGGCATGCGGCGATCTTCAACACGGTAATAAACCTGTGCAGCCAAGGAGACGAGATAGTTTCCTCCGCCAACATTTACGGCGGAGCGATAAATCTTTTGGGCGTCACCTTAGACAGGCTGGGGATCAAGGTGACCTTCGTCGATCCCGACGATCTTTCCGCATGGGAAAGGGCAATTACTCCAAAAACCAAAATGCTTTTTACGGAGGTGGTGGGAAATCCAAACGCAAATGTGTCCGACCTTTCGGCGATTGCGGAGCTGGCGCACAAAAACGGGATCCCCTTTGCGGTTGACAGCACCTTTACCACGCCGTACCTTTGCCGTCCTATCGAGCATGGAGCGGATATTGTGATACACAGTGCCACCAAGTACCTTTCCGGTCACGGCTCGGTTATGGCGGGAATAGTGGTGGACAGCGGCAAATTCGATTTTAAGGGCAATCCCCGTTTTCCTCTTTACAACGAACCCGACGCTTCTTATCACGGGCTTGTGTTTGCGGAGCTGGGAGCGGCTGCATTTATAACAAGGCTCAGAGCCTTGGTAACAAGGGATCTGGGTGCGTGCCTCTCACCCTTTAACGCATACATAACGCTTCTCGGGGTGGAAACCTTGCCTCTCAGAATGGACAGGCACTGTGAAAACGCCTTGGCTTGCGCCGAATTTTTGCAGCAGCGCCCCGAGGTGGAAAGCGTCAGCTGCCCAATGCTCAAAAACAGCAAATATTACGGCTTGGCGCAAAGGTATGCGCCTAAGGGCACAGGCGGCGTGTTCACCTTTGAACTGAAAGGCGGCAGAGAAGCGGGCAGGAAATTTATGGACAGCATGAAGCTGTTAAAAACAGTAGCCAATGTGGGAGACGTGCGCTCCATGGTCATTCACCCCGCTACCACCACTCACTCACAGCTCTCCCCGGAGCAGCTTAGGGCAGGCGGCATCACCGAAAACACCGTAAGGCTTTCAATAGGCTTGGAGGACAAGCAGGATATTATTGCGGATCTGGAGCAAGCGTTAAAGGCAAGCGGAGAATAATTTAAAAAGCGCAATGCCGAGTGCGGCTGCTGTCTAAGCCGCAAAAGCTGCTCCTACACCGCACCGCAAAAAAGTTAAATCAAAAAATAAGGAAAGAAAAAATGATACTGATAACAGGCGATACCCACGGAGATCTGACCCGCTTTAATAAAAAAGCGGTAAAAAAGCTTAAAAAGAACGACGCACTGATAATCTGCGGCGACTTCGGCTTTATTTGGGACGGCTCTAAGGCGGAAATCAAGCGGCTTAAGAAATTGGGCAAGAAAAAGTACAGCATTCTTTTCGTAGAAGGTGTTCACGAGAATTTCGAGGAGCTGCAAAAATACGATACGGAGGAGTGGTGCGGCGGACTTACCCGTCATATCAGCGGCAATTTGCGGCAGCTAATGAGAGGACAGGTCTTTGACATCTGCGGCAAAAAGGTCTTTGCCTTCGGCGGCGGCAGAAGCGAGGACAACGACGCTTACCTGAACCCCTCGGATAAAAGTGCGGAAATTCGGTGGAGAGCCGAAATACCCACGGACAAGGAGCTTATAGAGGGCGTGAAAAACCTTGAAGCCAATGACTTCAAGGTGGATTACATAGTAAGCTACGAGCCTCCCGCCAAGATCAGCGAGTTTCTTGACTTGGGAAAAACCGACCGCAGCCATGTAAACACCTACTTAGAGGAGATAAGGGAAAAAACCGACTTCAAGCGTTGGTTCTTCGGCAGACATCATCTGAACAAGCTTATCCCCCCAAAATTCCAAGCGGTGTTCGACAACGTAATAGATGCAGCAGAGGAGCCTAAATTGGCCCTTGCAATAAAATCAACAAAATGAAAGGAAAAACAAAATGGCAGAATTTAAATATGAGATCACAAAGGAGCTGGGCGTAATTTCGGAAAACGCCAAGGGTTGGAAAAAGGAGCTTAACATGGTAAGCTGGAACGACCGAGACCCCAAGTACGACATCAGAGAATGGGCTCCCGACCATGAAAGAATGGGAAAGGGAGTAAGCCTTACCGAAGAGGAGCTGCTGACATTGGCTCAGCTGATCGCCGACAAGGATAATGAGGACAGCTTTGAATAATTTTGTAAGCCCTGCGTACCGATACGCAGGGCTTTAGCTTGTCAAAAATCCCCCGTCGGTCGGCTTCCGTCAAGCTGCCGCCGTTATGCATGGCAAAAATGGGGGATCGATCGGGGAGGTATATCCCGTTTACAGTCAACGCCAAAAATTTTGCCGCTTGCTATAGCTCCTCCGCCGCTTTGTCCGCATGCGCCTTAGCTTCCCTTAACGCCGCAGCCGAGGCGGTCAGCTCCCTTTGCTCGGTGCCGCTTAACGGAATGTCCAAGATCTTCTCAACACCCATTGAGCCAACCACCGAGGGGATACTCAGGCACAGCCCTTCAATGCCGTATTCACCGTTCAACAGCGTAGATACGGGCAAAATCGAATGTTCGTCCCGCATAATGCTTTCGGCGATCCTTGCCACAGCCATGGCAATGCCGTAATAGGTCGCACCCTTGCGGCGTATTATCTCATAAGCGCTGTCCCTGACCTCCGAGTAAATTTTTTGCATTTCCGCCTTGTAATTATAAAGTCCCCGCAGCTCACAGAAATGGCTCAGATCCACCCCGGAAATATTTGCGCCGCTCCATACTGCCAGCTCACTGTCCCCGTGTTCACCTATTATTACGGCATGAACGCTGCGGGCGTCCACGTCCAATTGCCGCCCCAAAAGGTATTTGAGCCGTGCGGTGTCCAGAACCGTTCCCGATCCGATCACCCTTGCCGAGGGAAAGCCCGACATTTTTACGGCGGCGTAGGTCAGTATATCCACGGGGTTTGACACCACCAAAACGATCCCCTCGCAATTTCTTTTTTTCAGCTCGGGAATTATGGCGGAAAAGATCTTAAGGTTTTTGTCAATAAGATCAAGCCGCGTTTCTCCCTCCTTTTGATTGGCGCCCGCCGCAATAACGATCAATGCGGCGTCGGTCAGATCGTCGTAGCTCCCCGCATAGATCTCCATAGGTGCGCTGTAGGGCAGACCGTGGCTTATATCCAACGCCTCCCCCTCCGCCTTTTTCGGATCTATGTCGATCAGTACCATTTCCGAAAACGTGCTTCTCTGCATGAGCGTAAAGGCAATGGAAGCACCGACAAAGCCGCAGCCGATAATTGCAGCCTTTTGATAATTAATATTGCAGTTTTCCGACATTGTTTGTTCCTTTCCGAATTGTTTTTGGAATTAGTTTGTCTTGAAGACCGCTTTTTATGTGCGCTGATTTTTTCTGCGGCTGTTTCTTTTGCGGAAAGAGGAAGATTTTTATTTTAATGTTTGAGAACGTTTTATCTTTTTAGAGGTATCGAATTTTGCCTTGCAAAATTCTTGCAAAATTCTCTTTTTATGATATAATAATATTATCTTATATCGGAAGGAAAGCAAAATAAGCAATGAACAGAAAAAACAAGGTTTGTGCATTTATTGCCGCAGCGTCATTGGCAATTACTCTTTCCGCCTGCTCCGACAGCGGCAGCAAGGCGGTGGCGTATTTGGAAAACCCTCCCGAGGGGAGCAAAAACGAATTTGTCATAACCTACGATCAGTGGTACAGCGAATATAAATTTAATCTTCTGAACGGCGGCTTTTCCGAGGAGAACGACCCCGAAGCCGCCAAGAGCTACAGAGAAAGCATACTGGATTATCAGGTAAGAGAGAAAATAGTCCTGTATCTTGCCAAGGAAATGGAAATAACAGCCGAGGGCTTTACCGAGGAGGAGATACTGCAAGTCAACGAGGGCGCCGAAAGAATGATGGAAAGCGCCAAGCTGAATCGGGAGGAGGCGGCAAAAGCGGAGCTGGGAGACGCCTTCACGGAGGCGGAGCTGTCTGCCAAGGAGGAGCAGCTTTTGGAAGAGCTGCTAAAGGAATGCGGTTACACCGCAGATATTTTCACCACCTGGAAAACCAACGAGATGATACAGCAAAAGTTTATAGAAAAGGCTTCCGAAGCCGTTACCGAGGAGCAGATCGACGCCTTGGTCAATGAAAATGTGGAAAGAGCCAAGGAATACTATCTATCCGACAATGCGGTCTATGAGCAGTACTATACCGCATTTTATATCCCCGAGGGCAGCCGCATAGTGCAGCAGATAGTCGTGCTTATCGACGAAACCGCAAGAAGTCAGATAACCGCCTACAGAAACGGCGGCGACGACGAAATGGCGGATTCGCTTCTTGAAGAGGAATTAAAAAAGATCAAGCCCCAAATAGACGAGGCATATCAAAAGCTTCAGTCGGGTGAAAAATGGGAAACGGTTCAGGAGCAGTATAATCAGGACGAGAACACGGGCGGCGTGGATTTTACCGTATTCCCGCAAAGCAGCTCCGTGAAGCAGGATATAATCGATACTGCCATGTCGGTCGAAAAAAAGGGCGGTTACTCCGAGATCGCCCAAAGTGACAGCGGTTATTATATACTTTTATACAAGGACGACGCCGCAGTTACGCAGGAGGATATGGACAGTCTTAGGGAACAGGCTGAGGAATACCTGAGAGATGAAGAGGCGTATAAGAAAATAGAGGATTTTCAGGCGAAATACACCTATGTTTACGACTATAAGCTTTTAGATCTTGACGACCCCAACGCCTAAGATCGGAAGCGTAAAAGAAAGGACGAATTATGGAACAGAGACCCGCAGAGGAGATCAAGGCTGAATTTACCGAAATTTTCAAAGCCAATATCAAAAGAGAGGGCTCGGAAAAGCTGCTGGATTATTTATCCAATCGCTGCGATTTTTTCACCGCTCCCGCCAGCACCCGATTTCACAGCGCTTATGAAGGGGGCTTGGCTCAGCACTCGCTCAACGTATATTACTGCTTAAAGGACTATTTGGAGCGGGAACGGGTGAAAAATACCTATAAGCTGAATTTTTCCGACGAAACCGTCGCTATAGTGGCACTGCTGCACGACTTATGCAAAACGGACGTTTACGTCAAGGATTTCCGCAACGTAAAGAACGAACAGGGCAAGTGGGAAACGGTCCCCACCTACCGCTACGAGGACAAGCTGCCCTATGGGCACGGAGAAAAGTCCGTGTACATGATAAGCGGCTTTATGCGGCTTACCCGCGACGAAGCAATGGCTATCCGCTGGCACATGGGCTTTTCGGGAGGAGAGGACAACGGGCTGGTGGGCAAAGCCTTGGAAAGCTATCCCTTGGCTTTTGCCATGAGCACGGCGGATATGGAGGCAACGTATTTCTTGGAGTGATAAATGACAAATCGCTGTTTGCGGCTTGTTGATAAGGCGGAAGAAATTTTATGTTTTACGGGAAAGCACTCTGCGTTATGCACGAAAACCGCATTTGTAGAGGAGGGTCTTAACGCTCCCCCTACGTTATACACAAAAAAACCCCCCAAAAAAAGGGGGGCATTTTCATTTTTATTCACTCTCCATATCCACGATCCTAAGAGTTTTGCCCAACGGCGCTAATACCTTTAAAACAGTCTTGATCTGAGGGCTGCTGCTGCCCTTTTCCATTCTTGCGATAACAGGCTGTTTTACGCCGCTTAATTCTTCGAGCTTTTTTTGGCTTATGCCTTTTTCTTCTCTTGCCTTGATCAATTCCCCGATAAGCGCAACCTCTAAGTCGGTTTCCGCTATTTCTTCGGGCGTAAAAAGCTCATTCTCCACCTCGTCCCAGCTTATTAAAGGACTATAATCATTCATCATATTCGACACCTCTTTCTATTAAATCCTCTAATTCTCGTTTTGCCTTTTCAATCTCCTTAGCAGGAGTTTTTTGCGTTTCCTTCATAAAATAATGTAACAATACAAAACTATTGTTATGCCACGCTGCAAAAAGTATTCTGTTGCGTATAGGTCTAAGCTCCCATATTTCTCCGCTCAAATGTTTTACATACGGCTCTCCGACTTTTGTCCCATATGTGCTTAACGCCTTTACACATCGACGAATCCCCATTGCATTAATTCTGCTGTCTTTTGTCTTTGCTTCGTCTAATTCCCGTAAATACTCCAATACAGACGAATGACCTTTTCTATCCCTGTAAAAATATATTTTATACAACTATGCTTCCTCCCCCCTCTTATATTATACTTAAGATTGCTCAATTTGTCAAGTACTTTTAAGTTATTGAATTGCAAAATAATTTTATCTGTTTACCCAACAAAAAAAGACCCCCAAAAGGGGGATCATTTTTAAATTTTTAACTGTTCCTTAAGAGCATTTTGCAAGGTTTGAGAAAAATTGATCCCTTTTTCCATTGCCATACTGTTGAGCCATGCGGGGATTGTCAGGGTTTTTTTGACCGATACCTCAAAATGCTTTTTTGCGTATTCCTCCACGTCTACCGTCACCATATTGACAAATGCGCTTTCATATTCGTCATATTCGGCGTTAATATCTATTTCTTCCATTTTCGGGGGAGCGGGAATTGCTTCTTTTTCAAGCTTGGCATTATAAAGATAACCGGCAAGACAATCCACCGCCATTTCAATGGCTTCGTCAAGGTTATCCCCGCAGGTCGCAATTCCAAGCTTGGGGAAAATTACAGAATACTCTCCTCCTTTTTCTTTATAAAAGCATGCGGGGTACATCGATAACATACAAATTCTCCTTCTTTTTTAGGGTTAATCAACCCTGCTAATCCATATTATTTTCACAATCCTTAGTTTATGCAGATATTTATTTTATGCCTGCCTGTTTTAAAATAAAATTTACTGTTCCTATGGGAATGTCACCTTGATGTTTAGGTACGGTGATCTTTCCCTTTCTTGTCGGGTGCTTGTAATAATGGTGTGACCCTCTGGTGTACTCATATTCCCAGCCATTAGATCTTAAAAGCTTTTCTAAAGAATTGAACGTCATTAACTAACGCCTCGCTTCCTCCTTTAATTGAGATTGATGATATTATATCACATAATACGTGTTTTGTCAATACGTATTTTTATTTCACCCAACAAAAAAAGACCCCCCAAAGGAGGTCTTTTTTATTTAAGTAATATTTAAATTACTTTCTCTTCTTAGAGATTACAACGCCGGCTGCTGCTACGATAGCAGGAACGATAGCGATTGCAACGCCTGTGGGCTGGTTCTTGTCGCCGGAAGAAGCAGCATTGTTATTGTTGCTGTCTGCGGGCTTGTTGCTGTTAGTGTCGCCGTCATTAGCTGCGGGAGCAGTTGTGGTAGCTTCTGCTACGTCTGCGCCGCTCTTAGGAGTGAGGGTTACGCTAACGAGTTCGCACTTGTCAGGCATTGTCCAGTCAGAAGACCAGATTGTCATGAGAGGCAAACCGTAGATACCGTCGAGTGTGCCGCTGAAGTCAGCAGGCATATCGAATGTAAGAGTATCGCCTGTTACGCTGTAAGCGTTAGTAGAACCGAGGTACAGGTCAGCATTGGAGAATGCGATGTTGATGGAGTACTGCTTGCCTGCGTCAACAGCCTGGCTGAACTTAAGAGTTACAGTGCCGCCCTTGGTCATGTCCTTAAGAGCGTCGAAGTTGAAGTTGCCCTTGAAAGCAACAGGGCAAGTGTAGTAGTTGCCGCCGTCCTTCAGAACGTAAGGAGCCTGCTTGGTAACAACCTTAAGACCTGTAACAGTCCAGTTGTCGATTACATCGGTAGTAGCGAGTGCGCCGTTTGCTTCCTTGGGATATACAGCGATTGCGCTGCTTGCGCCTGTAACAAGGAGACCTCTCGAAACGTTTCTCTCAAGAGCGTCAGCGTCCTTAGCAAGACCGTTAGCATTGAAGAATGTATCGAAGTTGGTTGTGCCGATAACGTCCTTCAAGTTCTGAACACTCCAAAGAGAAGTGTCGAGCTTAGCGGTAACCTTAATCTTGGACTTGGTGAAGTCAAATTCAACCTTAGTGGTATCAACATACTTCATGAAGTCGATAGCGCTTACTGCAACGCTAACATCCTTAGCCTTGCCGCTTGTGCCGGGCAGATACATATCCTTGATAGCTTCGCTGCCGCTAACCTTACCGGTCTTTGTCTCGCTGGAAGGACGGTCGCCGGAAGAAGTAACTGCGGGGGTAGTGTCGATAGTTGCCTGATAGCTCTGCTCAACCTCAATAGAGCCGTTGATTGTCAAATCATACAAAGCACTTGTTACGGTCTGCTCAACCTTCATAGCAACGGGAGTGGTCAAGAAATCATCAGTGTCAGAAGGAACTCCTGTTTCTACAGAGCCTTCGAGTGCGATTTCATAGTGATCCAAAACTGTGTCTGTAACGGATACAGTGTAAGGACCAGCAGCAAATGCGCTTGTTGCGAGAGCGGATACTGCCAATGCGGCAGCGGATACGCTTGCAACGATCTTATTCATTTTCATAAAATGAATCCTCCTTCTAAAAACTTTTAAAAATTTTTATTTTCTATTCAACACAGGCGGAGGGATTCCTGCGCCTATGGAGATAGTAAAATAATTTTGTTGAGCCTTGCTCAAGCTTTATCATATCACATAAGGATAAAACTTTCAATTGGCAAATTGCACTATTTTGTACCCTTTTTATTACGTTATAGGTTACATTATTGCTAATTCTGCCAAACAAGGCGGCTTTCCTTTGTAAGACCCGATATTCTGTTTTCGGTGCTTACATTGCGGTAGTCAAGGAATCGTTTAAAAAAGTTTCACCGTTTTTTCATTTTTTTCAAAAATTTTTTCCGTTTTCTTGAAAACCGCTTGTAATAAGGGTTTAAAGGAGTTGTTATGCGAATTTAAACGTATGTATATTCTTATAATGTTATTTTTTTCTGCGGGCGGATCTTGACCCGCCCGCATGACAATATAACGATTTGTCGGCATTGGGAGAATGAGATACAGAAAAAAGAAACCCCCGCGCATATGAAGGGTTTCTTTTTCCATAAAAAACACACAAAAAGGAAACTTTTCCCCTTGCTGCTTCTAAGAAAGGGGGTTTGTTTATGAAACCGACAGCTCGTTATTTCTCAAGCTGTCATAATTATATTAACACATTTTTTGCGGTTTGTCAATGGGAGTGATCGTGATTATTGTAATTTTTTGTCGGATATGCTATAATATACATGCCATGCGAGCACGATCTCTAATCTGCATGCAGAAAGGAGTGAGTTTTGTGGTGGATTTACTGTCAGTCGTCTTGACATTTGCGATAAACGTTGTCAGCAGCATTGCTGCATACTACGTATGCAAATGGATAGACAGACATAAATAATTTGCATGGCATATCCACGCAAAGAACCCCCCAGCCTGAACATTGGGGGGTTCTTTTTTGTTTTGTGGCGTTTGACCTACTGTCATAAGTCGTTACAATTATATTATACACTTTTTTCCCGATTTGTCAACAGCCTCGATTGTGATTTTATTGTAATTTTTTGTCGGTTATGCTATAATATACATGCCATGCGAGAGCTTTCTCTAATCTGCGTGCAGAAAGGAGTGCGTCTTTTGAGTGATTTACTGTCAATCGGTTTAACATTTGCAATTAATGTTATTAGCAGCATTGCTGCATATTACATATGCAAATGGTTTGACAACCGCAAAAAGTAATCGCATGGTGATTACAAATAAACCCCCGTAGTCAGACGGGGGTTTATTTTTTGCCTTTTGAGCATATGACTTACTGTCTTTAAGTCGTTACAATTATATTATACACATTTTCCCCGATTTGTCAACAGCCTCGATTGCGAATTATTGTAATTTTTTGTCGGTTATGCTATAATATACACGCCATGCGAGAGCTTTCTCTAATCTGCGTGCAGAAAGGAGTGAGTTTTGTGGATAATCTGCTTACGATGGTCTTAACATTTGCAATAAACGTGATCAGCAGCATTGCTGCATACTACGTATGCAAATGGATAGACAATCACCGCAAGTGATTGCATGGCAGACATAAGAAAACCCCCGTCTCACCACGGGGGCTTTCTTTTTTGCTTCATGGAATAACAATCTGCTTACTTATTGTTACAATATATATTATACACATTTTCCCCGATTTGTCAACAGCCTTGATTGTGGTTTATTGTAATTTTTTGTCGGTTATGCTATAATATACATGCCATGCGAGAGCTTTCTCTAATCTGCGTGCAGAAAGGAGTGAGTTTTATGGAAAATCCACTGTCCGTGGTCTTGACATTTGCGATAAACGTTGTCAGCAGCATTGCTGCATATTACGTGTGCAAATGGATAGACAGTCATCGCAAGTGATTGCATGGCAAACATAAGAAAACCCCCGTATGCAGACGGGGGCTTTCTTTTTTGTTTTATGGAATAACAACCCACTGTCCATTAGTTGTTACAATATATATTATACACATTTTCCCCGATTTGTCAACAGCCTTGATTGTGGTTTATTGTAATTTTTTGTCGGTTATGCTATAATATACATGCCATGCGAGAGCTTTCTCTAATCTGCGTGCAGAAAGGAGTGAGTTTTGTGGAGATTTTGCTGACCATCGTCTTGACAGTCGTGAGCAACATAGCAAGCAGCGTTCTTGCTTATTACTTATGCAAATGGCTGGACAACAGACACAAGTGATTGCATGGCAGTTGCTAAAGACCCCCCATGTACAGGTGGGGGGTCTTTTTTGTTTTGTGGAATAATGAACTTGCTGACCATTCATTACATTTATATTATACACATTTTTCCCGATTTGTCAACAGCCTTAATGCGATTTTTTTGTAATTTTTTGTCGGATATGCTATAATGGTTATGCCATGCGAGAGCTTTCTCTAATCTGCGTGCAGAAAGGAGTGAGTTTTTTGGAAAATCCGTTATCCGCGGTCTTGACATTTGCGATAAACGTGATCAGCAGTATTGCTGCATATTACGTGTGCAAATGGATAGACAACCATCGCAAGCGATTGCATGGCAAACATAAGAAAACCCCCGTATGCAGACGGGGGCTTTCTTTTTTGCTTTTTGGAATAACAACCCGTTATCCATTAGTTGTTACAATATATATTATACACATTTTCCCCGATTTGTCAACAATTTTTTGCCGCTTCCCGTTCTTTTTTGCCGTATTTAATTCTGCATTATTCTACATTCTACCGCAAAAAGCTCTCATTGTCAACCCTTATTTTATAGGCTCTGTGGTGCTTTCCCCTATTCTTGCACCGATGGTTTCCGCAGCGGTAGTCTCGGCTGCGGCAGTTTCGGCTGCGGTAGTTTCGGCAGGGGTGGTTTGGGGGGCGGCGGTGACGGGGTCGGCGGTTTCGGCTGCGCCCTTGATATAGCTGTCGGGATCCAACATATCGTATCCCGTTGCGGTTTCGGTCTGATAGGGAGTTTGGTTTACAACGGAAGCGGTGGTTTCGGTAGAGGGGGAGCTTGCGGCGGCAGCGTCTTGACCGTCTCTTGCCGCTGCGTTTTCTCCTGCTCCCTCTTGCTCGGCAACGGCAATAAGATTCTCCACCGCTTCCTTAAGCTCCTCGAAGGACGCCTCCTCTATCGCTTTCAAATGCACCTCGTCAAGCAAAGGAGCGGTCTTTGACAGCAGCTCGGGGGTAGCGCCGCCGGTAAGCTGATACAATTCCTCCAAGGTCATATTTTGGCGGAATATCTCCATGGTTTCATCTAACAAGCGGTTATCCGAATACTTTACCGCAGGCAGAAGGGCTGATATGTCGTATATCTGCATACCGTTCCCGTCAATGTGATAGCTGTCGTAATACACCAGATCGGAAGCCTTAACGCTTTGAAAGCCCTTTTGCTTTAATTTTAAAAGCAGCTGAGGCAACGCCTCCTCCGTATTTTTCAGGTCGTTGTGGAAGAGAAGGATAGAGCCCGAAACGGTGCCCTCCTCGATCCTCTTTATAATAGTATCGGTGTCGGGCTCCTGCCAGTCGATGCTGTCCACCGACCATTGGATCATCTTCAAGCCCATTCCCTCGATAGTGGAAACCGCCTTGTCGTCGTACTCGCCGTAAGGCGCACGGTAAACCTTGGGCTCTTCGCCCGTAATCATCTTGATCTTGCGGCTGCACTCTCTTGTGTCTGCGATCAGGTCGTTAACGTTTATACCGTCCAAGTGCGGGTGCTTGTCGGAGTGATTGCCTATCTCATGACCTGCGTCATAGATCTTTTTCACGTCCTCGGGGTAGCTGTCGCAAAATTCTCCCGTAACAAAGAATGTCGCAGTTGCCCCTGCGTCCTTAAGCTCCGCCAAAATGCTGTCGGTGTTGGAATTGCCCCAAGCGCAGTCAAAGGTGACGGCGATTTTGTTGTCGGTGCGGCTGACGGAGTAGATGGGCAGCTTTTTCTCCGCAGCCACGACCTTAAATGAATTCATGACCGCCATAATGATAACTCCCGCCCCCACCAGCACGGCAAGCGCAGCTATTATCCCTTTCAGCAGTCTTTTTTTAGAGGTAGTAACCATAGCCATATCCTTTCGTACAAGTTTTTTGTTGAATTTTATGCGGACTTGCCGAGAAATAGAACAAATATCGGGATAAAGCCGCAGACAAAGGGTAAATTATTGACAATCGGGCAGCTTAATGGTATACTATAAGTAATACCGATTTTCGATCAATGCATAGGCATTTTTGCTGTCGGTGGAAAATCAGTACAAAGAAACATCGGGAGGTGTTTTCCGTGGGCAAGGACGTGGTTAAGGCTAAGCTGGATATTATTTTTAAAAAGCTGTTTACAACCGATAATTCGGTGCTTACTGCTTTTTTGGAGGATATATTGGATCTTCCCCGAGGCAAAATAAAAAACCTGGAGGTTGTAAATCCAAGCACCTCTCTTTCAACAATTGACAGCAAACAAAGTCAAATGGATTTGAAAATGCGTGTAGATGACAAGCTTGTAAATGTGGAAATCCAGCTTCAAAACAAGGGCAACTACAAAGACAGAGCCTTGTATTATTGGGCAAAGCTGTACAGCGATGAGCTGAAAAGAGGCGATAATTACTTTGAGCTAAAGCAGGCAATTACAATTAATATCCTGAACTTTAATTTGTTTGATTGTGACGAGCCGTATTCAAGCTTTGCGCTGACGGAAACCAAAAGGCACGAAAAGCTTACCGACAAGTGCTCAATATTATTTTTTGAATTAAAAAAAGTAAACAAAAATATTGAGCAAAACAACCGCAAAATGCTTTGGCTTCAATTGATAAATGCGGAAACAGAGGAGGAACTGGAAATGTTAAACGAAGCAGGAGTACCCGAAATTCAAAAAGCAGTTGTTATCCTCCACGAAATGAGCGCCGACGAGGAGCTGCAAGAAATAGCAAGACTGAGAGAAAAGCAGGAACGGGACGACAACACCGCCAAAGTCTATTACACGGCACTGGGGAAAGAAGAAGGCAGAGCGGAAGGCAGAGCAGAAGGCATAGCAAAAGGCAGAGCAGAAGGCAGAGCAGAAGGCAGAGCGGAAGGCAAAGCGGAAATAATTGCCAATATGCGCTTATTGGGAATACCCGAAGACCAAATTCAAAAGCTGATAGAAATGGACGAGCACAAATAAAGCCGGCTTCATCAAAAAGTGCGGCAAAAACAAACCCCTGTGGCAAGCCGCAGGGTTTTTTCAAATGATACATGACATAATGCCAAATCGTTTTTTTAAAGCAGAGAAAAAATTATTACTGCATTAAGGAAACGCACACCCTCAATTTTTCGTTTTTTGCATTAGCAAAAATGAATTTCCTTAAGGGAAATTCAAGAAAAATTGAGACGGAAATGAGCTGATGAGGAGCGACAGAGCGCCTATGTGACCGCTTGATTGACTTGGCATCCATGCCAAGTCTTTG
>JAMPBF010000149.1 GCA_023666805.1 Bacillota bacterium | reverse complement strand
CACTTTTATTACCGAAAGCGAGCTTTACGGCGGAAGCTATTGGGCTTTTGTAAATAAGCTCCCTATTGAGCTTATCACAAGCGCAGAAAACATTGTTTTCACTCATCTGATATTATTAAAGGACGTTCGAGGCTTTACGGAATACTATGACAGCACTGCGTACATCAACAAAAACGAAACGTATATTTTAAAAAGCAACGGTACTCGCATGCATGACGACACCTCCGACAATGAAATAATTCATACCTATAATGTTCTTAAGGTTCTTGAGGAAATGGAGGGACAGCGTTATACCGACATAAAAGCCGCTCTTGCGGAAACGGATACTATTAGTGCAAACTTTACAAAGGACGGTGTGGAATATTATTACTGTATCACCTCATTGGAAGAATACGATACGCTTTTGCTGTTTCTGATACCGTCGGAATATGTCGCAACGGACACGGTTAAAATGGTGGGGGCAGTTGTACGAACATTACTGCTTTTTACGGTAGTTCTGCTTATTCTGCTGGTATTTGCGGCAGCCGCTTTTGCAAGACAGCGGAGCAGCGCACAGCTGTTCAAACAGGAGCAAATCAACCTAAAACGGCAGGAGGAAATGAATCAAAAGCTGGAGGAATCCAACTCTATGCTTGCTTCGGCTAAGGAAGCAACAGAACAGGCATTGCGTATAGCGGAGGAGGCTAATCGAGCCAAAAGCTCATTCCTCTCAAATATGAGCCACGACATACGAACTCCCATGAATGCGATAATCGGCTTTTCAACGCTTTTGACCCGTGATGCGGAAAATCCCGAAAAGGTAAGGGAGTATACCAAAAAAATTACCTCCTCGGGACAGCATTTGCTGGGACTTATCAACGATGTGCTTGATATAAGCAAGATCGAGGCGGGTAAAACGACGCTGAACCAGTCTGAGGAAAACATAGTAGACCTTATCGGCGGTCTT
The DNA here is from genome assembly GCA_023666805.1 of Bacillota bacterium. Classification (GTDB taxonomy): domain Bacteria; phylum Bacillota; class Clostridia; order Oscillospirales; family Ruminococcaceae; genus Ruminiclostridium_E. Next base: position 5,562 of record JAMPBF010000149.1, on the reverse strand, counting down.
GACGGAATAATTCGTCCCCAAATGAAAGCTAAAGGGCATACATTTGAGGTGCTTAGCCGCAATATCACTCATGAGCAGGTGATAATGGACAAGCTCCGTCTAAATCAAATACTGCTTAATCTGCTTTCCAATGCGGTAAAATACACTCCTGACGGAGGATTGGTCACACTTACCGTACAGGAGCTGCCTCAAACAACCCAATCGATTGCAAATTACCGTTTCACCGTGGAAGATAACGGCTACGGCATGAGCCCCGAATACTTAAAAAATCTGTTTCAAAGCTTTACCAGAGAGGAAGACAGTATCACAAACAAAATTCAAGGCACGGGTCTCGGTATGGCAATCACAAAGAATCTTATCGACCTTATGGGAGGCACTATCGCCGTAGAAAGCGAAAAGGGCAAGGGATCAAAATTCACGGTGGATTTAGGGCTTCACATAAGCGAGCAGGAGATAGATCAAAGCTTTTGGGCAAATCAAAATATTTCAAAAATTCTTGCAGTCGACGACGAGGAAGTGACCTGCCAAAATATTCAAATCAGCATGTGCGAAACAGGCGTAACCGTAGATTATGCTTTAAACGGTCAAAGCGCTTTGGACAAGATCAAACAATCGGAACAGGAAAAGGATCCCTACAATATTGTTTTGCTCGATTGGCAAATGCCGGGCATTGACGGTGTGGAAACGGCAAGAAGAATCCGCAAGGAGGTTCCCAAGCACACACCGATAATAATCCTTACCACATATGATTGGTCGGAGCTTGAGGAAAGCGATGCGGTAACGGCAGTAGACGCATTCCTTGCCAAACCGTTTTTCCTTACGAGCTTCCGTCAAAAAGTGGAGATGGTAATCAACCGAGATCAAAAATCCGAGGAAGGCGAAGAAACGTCTGCCGAGGAGAGCGCTTTAAACGGAATGAACATTCTTGTTGCCGAGGACAACGAAATAAATGCAGAAATTCTCAGCGAATTGTTGGGAATGTCCGGTGCAAGCTGCGATGTATGTGAGAACGGTCAGATCGTTACAGAGAAATTTAAGCAATCCAAGCCGGGCGAATATGATTTAATCCTGATGGATATACAAATGCCGATAATGAACGGTTATAACGCAACACGGGCAATAAGAGCACTCGATCACCCCAGCGCAAAAGAGATACCTATTATAGCAATGACGGCAAACGCTTTTGCGGAAGACGTAAGAGATGCTCTTGAAGCAGGCATGAATGCCCATGTAGCTAAACCTGTGGATATGTCGGTTTTGGAGCAAACCGTAAAAGCGGTGCTCGACGAATCGGCAGACGCTTAAAGGGATTGTAAAACAGATCACTACTGATTCTGCCAAAATCTTCGATTTTGGCTGCCGACTGAAAGTCGGCTTTAAAATATAGACGCAGTCTATATTTTAAACAGGAATTGGTATTAAAAAACAATATCCCCTGCTCCTCAATCAAGGAGCGGGGGCAAATTTTTATGCTTCATTTTTTACGGTATGGGCTTTTGCTTAAACTCAGGATAAATTTTCACCCAAGTTACTCAATTCTTCGGATCATACTAACTAATTAAAATCAATACGTTAAAAAACAAGTCGAAAAAACAGAAAAATTTTTTTCAAATTTGTAACCCGGAAATATCATAAAGCGTTTTTAAATATGAAAGGAAATTTTTCCAAAAAAATAAAAAAGGAGTTACAAAAATGAGCAAAAAAATCTTAGCGGCAGCATTAAGCATGACGGTTCTTTTGTCACTCTCGGGCTGCAATAGTGATGAAAAACAAAATGCTTCAAAGCATATTGGCGATGTTAAAACAGAAGATGAGCATATGGCGGCTGTAGCTGACGGCACGGATAATGCGCATTTACCCGAAACAGCAAAAACAAGCGGAACAGAATCAACAAAAACGGATATTGAAAATATTAATACCGAAACCGATGCCTTCGATAATGTGAACGCCGATGACTTTACCTATACGGAAAACGAAAACGGCGAGATCATAATACTTCATATACGGGCAAAGAAAAAAAGGTAGTCTTTCCTTCAAGAATAAGCGGAAAAACGGTCGTGCAGATCGGAGAAGAAAACAGCGACAGCACCGTAATCGACAATACCGTACAAAGCATAGTCATTCCCGGCAGTGTAGACGTAATTGCGGGATGGGCATTTTGCGGCTGTGAAGGGCTTAATGAGGTGACTATCGAGGAAGGGCTTGAAAGAATAGACTCGGGAGCTTTTCGTCTATGCAAAGGCCTTGAAGAAATAACCATTCCGGGCAGTGTTAAATCAATCGGCAGCGAAGCCTTTTCCGAAAGCGGTATTACAAAAATAACGATCCCTTCCGGCGTAAAGAGGATATATGCGGGCGCTTTCAGTGACTGCGGAAGTCTTACGGACGTAATACTTTCGGACGGCGTTGAAATAATAGACTCTTCGGCTTTTCGCAGATGCGGAGAGCTTACCGAGCTTGTTATACCCAACAGCGTTCGAGAAATGGGATTGGACGTATTCTCGGGCTGCAAAATAAAAAGCCTGACCCTGCCCGACAGCCTTGTTAAATACGACGGCTCCGTAGAGCTTCATGACTGTGCGATAACGTTTAAGGGTGTAATCTACACGTCCGATACTTATGATGATCTGTACACGGCGGTGAACGGACATCCTTATGAAATTCCCAGCGGCATTCCTCCGGCAGCTTAAATTTCATTTATTGAAATCAGTTTTTTGTAAGTTCCCTTTTATAAACCGCAAAAAAATTAAGTAATCAGGATAAAGCAGCAAAAGGATTATGTAAACGGAACGAGCGGCATAAATTCTTCAATTATCAAAAAAATATCATCGGAACAAACGGAGCAAAAAACGCATCTGATTTTTTCAGGTTCATTTTAAACATTGCACTCCCTCAAATAACAAAAAATAATCCCAAAAACATTGCTGCGCCGGCGAGATTGCCCGATCCGGGGATCTTAAACGGCGTAAGCACTAACAGAAATATTACAATATTAAATATACAGCACCACTGGGGCAGAGCCGTCTGTCCCGAAATAACTGCGATAAAAAACGTCACGGCAAAAATCGCCTGTCCGAGAAAGCACAAATACATCGTCACCGAGGTTTTTTTGAAAAATTCCGCAACTGCCTGCCGTGCGTTTTCCGTTCTGCCGAGCCGAATATAAAACCATTCCATAACACCGCAGAATACATGATGCACTACGCCCGGCATAAAAAGCAGTATTGCAGATGCAAGGATAATTACGGCATAAATAACGGAAAACGGCTTCATCCACTCATAAAGTCCTATGTATCCGCAAAGCTCCATTGTCATTGCGAGAACGCCCAGCAGTATAGATATTAGCGGGTTTTTAAGCGGCATTTTTTTAAAGGTTTCCGACATTTTTTCGTTGTCGTTCATTTGCGCAAAACCGAATCTGCCGCTCGGCGTACATATCAACAGTCGGTCGCACCATGCACATATCAGGTGCCCGAAAAAAGCCGTAAGCAATAATATTTTCGTAACAGTCATATTTATTTCTCCTTTTTGGGAAGCTGTCTTACGCTCCACACCAGCATTATTCCGAACCAAACGAACATACTTTCGCTCATCAGACCGTTTGTAAATCCCAAACGAAACGGCGAATCGGGCATAAGCATTTTAATAAGCTGTAAAATTCCGTAAATTATCAAAATATTCGTGAACGCCATCCATTTGGGAAATACCGTTTTCCTGCGGATTTGCAGATAAAACCAGTACAAAAACGGCAATATCATAATTGCCTCGCTGATAAAAATAATGCAGGAAAACTGCGTATTCATCGCCTCCGCAACAGTCAGCGCATCATTGAAATTATTCTGCGTCATCATTGCGAAAACATACAAGATCATTACATAATAAATATGCAGGCAAAGCCACGGCATCATTCCAAATGCGGTCAGACAGCGGTAAATTTTCTTTTCTTTTTGAGAATTTACAAAAGCTTCCGCACTGAAAAGCCCGACTCCGTACAAAATCACGGCGGGGAATGCCACCAGCATGGAAAGCAAGTTTCTCCATGCAGGTATCTGCGCCGTACCCTCGGTCAACCAGTAGGTCTCGCCGTTATATGCGGTGTCGCCGTAGATCATCAGCCAGTCACCGCTGCACAAAAACACACAGCCCAACATTCCGCATATCAATGCAATAATAATTTTATTGCGGTTTATCGAATTATTTGTTGTGCACATTTTTACCTCCTTGACATATCAAGCAATACTCCTTATTAAAAGCACAGAGTGTCATAGCAGCTTTCAATGCTCCGACAGTTTTTTGCCGTTGACGGAATACTGTCTATTATAATCTCATTACAAAATCTATAGATAAAAAACGTTCCTATGTCAAGCCCAAGTTTCATATCTGTCTGTCCTTCGCTCATTTGATTTTTTTCGGAAACGGAATACAACGGTTTACCCGTTTGCAATAATCGAAATAATCCTTTCCGTAAAGCTTACCGAGCCATTTTTCCTCGGTATTTTTCATCAGCACGGTCATAAAGATCCAAAATACAAAAAACAAAGGCAGTAAAAATACGTTTCCCGAAATGAACAGCGCACCCGTGCAAAAAAACATAAACGCCGTATAAATCGGGTTACGGCACAGCGCATAAACTCCGCTTGTTACAAGCTTATTTTCATTGATCCCGTCGTCGATTTTTGAGCGAAACACCGCACCGCACCAAAGGATAATACCGCAAAGGATCAGCAAAATGCCGATAATTAAAAAAGGGATCTTTAACATTTCGATCAATCCTTTTTTAAACAGCTCGCAATGTCCCAAAATCACCGCTGCAACTGTCAGGATTATGATAACGCAGACGTATATCGGTCCCACGCCGTACATAGGAAGATGCTCTTTATTTTTCATGATCGTCTCCTTTGCGGTATGCCATTGCGTACAGCGTGACATTGTTTTTCAGCTTTTTCTTGCCTGCGATCTTCATTCCGCAGCTGGCATATTTTTTTGCTTTCAGCTCCGTATCGGTGTCGAGCACGCAAAAAATATTTTTCTTTTCGGATTCCGAAAAAGGCAGTTCAAGAACCTTATGCATAAATCCCCGGCCTTGAAATTCCCGAAGCACTACCACCATTGACACGATTATGTAATTCTTTTCTTTTTTAAAGAGCCTCTCGAAATGTGCACTGCCGCTTTGCGAGACAGCCAGGACAGCTTTTAACGGCATCTCGCTTAAAATTCGTTTAATCATGTGCAGCGAATGGCGAAAAGCAGGCTTGGAGATTTTCTCCCAGTATGCGAGATAACCCTCGCCGTTTTCGGAGGTTGTGTAAAGCACACCCGCCCTATAGTAATATTCAGTCATTATTTCAAAGAATTTGACGATCTGCTCTTTCGTGACCGTCGCTGCAATGCCGCCGTTTTCCGCAGCAAACGCCTCGCCTATTTTTCTGCCGATATTTGCGATTTCCGCAGTGGATTTATTTTCAACCTTCAGCATTTGATGTCTCCATAGATATTTTTTTATTCCTTTTAATACTAATTTCTGTTTAAAATATAGACTTCGTCTATATTTTAAAGCCGACT
>JAMPBF010000148.1 GCA_023666805.1 Bacillota bacterium | reverse complement strand
AAAGTCGGCTCTAAAATATAGACGAAGTCTATATTTTAGATGGAAATCAGTATTATATATCTGCCTTTGCCGCTGTTTTATAATTTTCAAATTTTCCGTTAAAGAAATCGTCTCTGCTTATATATGCGTCCGTTAAAGTGTTGTATTCCCCCAGATCCAGGGTAAACCACACGGTGCCGCCCACGACCACAGTACCGTTGAGATAAATGCCCAAGCTTTCGTCGGGTGCGGGAATATGCGTGATCTCGCCGCTTTCAAAATTATATTTTGTCCAGTAATCCGAGTCCATGCTCTCCACAAACAGGGCTTCCTTCTCGTCCTCGATATATCCGTTGTCGTAATCTCCGATAATCTCGAATTTTTCCGTATCAAGATAAAATCTGCCCATTTTGTCCTTGTTGAAATCATAGCACAAAACTCTTTCCGGCGAGAAACAGCCGAAGGTCAAGCCGCATGCCATAGAATCCTTGTACACTTTTTCTTCTCCCGTAGACATATTCAAAATGCAAAATTCCCTGTATCTCTCGGGGGTGTTTTCCAAGGTCAGCGATTCGCCTGTGGAAGAGTCGAGAAGGTAGGAAAAATTATAATACAGCGTGTCCTCATAAACCGTACCGCTGCCTGTGGCGCTGTAGCCCTCTCGGCAGACAACGGTTTCCACGTTTCCCGTAAAATACATTTTTTGAATATAAAACCTGCTCTTGTCAAGCTGCACCATTTCAAATTCGCCTGTATTTTCGTTTATTTTTATATCGGAATTTTGAAAATACGTAACAAGAACGTAATCGTCAAAATACTCTGCGCTTTTAATTATTGGAAGCGCAACATTTTCCGCAACAGCCGCAGCTCTCCTGTTTTTTCCGTTTACGTCGCATTCCATTAACCTGATCTCACCTATCGAATCCTCGTAGGGATTCATGGCGATAACATAGTACAGCTTATCCCCGATAATGTTTAAGCCGCAGCGCCAAAAGCCGATCTCTTCCTCCGCAAGCGCCCCGCAGTCGGGAGACGTTTTGGACGAGTGCGTACACTCGGGCATGCCGCACATAACGGCGGACTTGTCCGTTTGCGCAGAATAATAGCACAATACCTTGTCTCCACCCTTTGTGTTCTGATCGTAAAGCATACCGTCCTCATACCAAGTGGTGTCCAATAACGACAGGCTCTTTTTCACTTCTCCCGTATTATCCGAATTTGAACAGGAACACAGAAAAAGAGAAGCGACAGCGATCAGCGCTGTTAATACCGTTTTTTTCATTGTTTTTCCTCCTATCTTCCAAATCAGTAAATCACCGTCCTAAATCCCCGTAACACTCCTCCAACCTCTGATTCACCAAGGCGACATATTCGTCGATACCTGCCTCCTTAAGCTCCGCATTTATTTCGTCGAGGGTCTTGTCGAAATCCTCCGCCTTGCACAGCCTGTCATAGCTTGTCAGACACAGCATACATAATTCGGCGTGATCTTCTATATCGCTGTATTCCAGATCGAAATCCGCAAGGGGGGACAGCTCTATATTGCCTATGATAAACGGTCCGTTGTCTTGGGTCAGTCCCAACACGTATCTTTCACCTTCCGAAAGCGTGGCGGTAAATTCCTTGTCGGTGTGAAGCATTTTCAGCACTTCCATTGCTTCCTCGGGGTGTTCCGAGCCTACCGGTATGCCGGTAGAGAATGTCAATCTATTTTCAATGTAAAACGGCTTAGAAAAACAGATCACATTGTCATTTTCCATTTCACCTCTTGCTACATTAACACAAAAGTTTAGCTTTTCTCCAATAAAATGGCTAAATTCATAAAAACTAACATCATAGTTCATATACCCCTTTTTGTAAAGAGAATTAAGACTTCGGGCGTATTCTATCACATATTCGGTTTCAAATGGGTTTGAAGCCTTTTTGGTTTCGTGTGAAATATACAGACCTCCGATTTTCGAGGCAGGAGCGAATTGCAAAATCTCAAGATAAAGCAGTTCGTGGTGAAATATGTGAAATGTATAGTCATTATATGTATTGATTGTATCGCTCACATCATTTTCCGCATTAAATTCGTTTAAAATCTTCTCCGTATCGATTTCGCTTAAAATATCCTCCAGCTTGGAAATATCAAAGTCAAAGCCTTCCAGCTTGTCAGCAGAGATATACTTTTTATTAAAAATAAAAGAACATCCTCCCGACATATTGCTTGCCAAATTCAGAGCGGGTACTACATAGTGCTTTCCGTCAACCTTTGCTGCGTCCCAAAGTATATCGGGGACATCGGTGAAAAAAGCCTTGTCGCTTTCGCTGAGTTCTCGGAAATATCCGTTTTTCACACACTCATATATAGAGCCTAACCTTACTTTAAATTCAGAACCCACATTGGCAATATCCAAGCTGCCGTTTTCCTTTTCATAATTCTCAGCCAATTCGGAGAAAGTATAGTATTCACCGGAGACAAAAATGTCCAACGGTACTATTTCCACTCGAATACTGCTGTTTTCAGCTTCAAGCCATTCGTTCATCTTTGACCCGATCTCGTCCGCCTGCTCATCATCACATTGACAGCCCCATTTTATGACGGTTGCGTCGGAAATACCGACAGGGCTTGATTTATCGGACGTTTCGGCTGTATCGGGATCATTCGCATCGGAACAGCCGCCCATGATCGCCGCCAAAAGTGCGGCGGATAAGATAAATGCTGTTATTTTCTTCATATGTTCACCTTTTCAATTATTTTATATATCCTCGTTTTTAATAAAAACCAAAGCAGCCCCGCCCAAAACGGTGTAATGTATTCATTGAAAATTGAGCGAGGCTTCCTTGATTTTACAAGATCGGCTTAATTAAGCTTTTACATCAAGAATATAGGTGCTGCTCTCTACTCCTTCAACATTAAACTTGAAATATCCTTTTGCTGAAGTGAAATAATATTTGTCGTCGGGGGAAACAACGTAGCTGCAGCCGCCGTTGCTATTCCACGTGTCCTGAGCGGGATACCTTTTTACTATAGCCTGACCAGAGGAATCACTTTGGTATAAATCCAAGTTGATTTTCGCCTTGAACACATGGTACTTGCTCGGGTCGTCTTTCATAAACGCCGTAGCCGACACAGTTCGAGCGTTGGCGCTCAAGTTTCCTGTCACCGTGACCCCGTTGAATTTGCTCTCAAAGCTGTCGGAAGCCGCACTTACCGTCGCTGCCAAAGCGGACACGCTGACTGCTGCCGCACACAATAACGCTATAAATTTTTTTGTTCTCATTTTAATATTCTCCTTAATTGTTTTTTCTCTTGGGAAATATCCCAAGGCTTGTCCCTTCAAAATTCCCCGCCTTATGCAAGCCTTGCAGCTTTGCGATACAAAATGGCATTACAAACTTTTGTATACATGCACATAATTCGGCGAGAAATTTTGTTGATTTTACCCGACCGTTTTTTCATCGCTGTAAACTGTGATGGTCTCGGTCTCGCCTTGGCTGTCCGTAAGGATAAATACGGTTTTAAGCCTGTATTTGCCGTCGGTCAGCCCGCTTTTGGTGTTGGTCATTGAAAGGCTGCTTGAGTTGACTGTTTTTGTCCACTCCGCACCGTCGTATGTACTCCATATCCAAAGGATCCCTTCCTTTTGGAGATACTGGTTTGCGACGATTTTGGTTACGTCTGATTTGCCCCTTAACATGCTTTCACAAGTGGCTTTGGTTCCGCTTATGCTAAGCACGGAGGTTGCCTCTCTCGCTTTTTCGTAGTACGGCTGGGCTGTCCCTCCCTGAACAGCCGCCGCACTTGCGGGCGCCGACAGCGAAAAGCACAACATCAGGCTTAGCATTACTGAAATCAGTTTTTTCATTTTCATCACCTCACTTTTGGGGAAATGACAAATTTTTCCCTTTATACTACGAAAACAATTCAGAAGTATAAAACGTTACACCTTTTTTGCAAATTTTTTTATAAATTTATTATTTTTGTAGAATGTACCAAATTTAAAGCTTCGTTTTTGGTAATATCGCCACCTATATCGAATAAATATCCGTCATATATCCAATAGAGCGAAACGCTTCTGTCCTGATGTTCAATAAAAAGACCGTCATTATCTTCATATACGGATATTTGTTCAACAGTGGCATTTTCGGTATCGATATTGCCTATATTCCCTAAAATCAACCGTTGTCCTAACACCGCCTGTCTGCCGTCGCACTCGTAAATGAGCATGGTGGAAAAAGCACCGACATTGTACTCGACAAGCTCCCACCCGCTTTCCTCGTCCAATCCGTAATATTCTTCAATACTCGTTTTATCTGCGGGCGCATTTTCAATAAACAGCTTGGAATAATCGGGCTTTGTATCGAGGGAGTATCTGCCCATATTTACCGCCGCATACACGGATCCGCCGATCAACAGCGAAAGTGCGGCTGCGCATGAAGCTATGGCGATACGCAGTCTTTTAATTCTCCAATGAGAATTAATGCGGTTACGCCGAATATCTCGCAGCATTTTATATTCCCACAGTTTATAAGAAAGCGAGAAACGGTGTTTTTTGGGGATTGTAAGCATTTGTTTTTTGCGGGTCTCGGCGGTATTTTTCAATGCCTGCGCCGCTTTTTCGTCAAATGTCATCTTCCGTGATCCCCCTCTCTTCTAATTTTATAATTAGTCTTTCCCTTGCCCGTTTTATGTAAATACGTATGGTTTTTGGGGAAATATCCAGTTTTTCGGCAATTTCCTTAGGCTTCATCTGCATAAACAAATACATGTACAGCAAGGAGTAATCGAAATCCGACAATTCCATAAGCGCCTTTTCGATCTCTTCTATCATCACGTTATTTAACGCCTGCTCATCAACAATGTCGGAGGAGCATATATCAAAATGCTCGTCAATATCCTCAAACAAATGTTTTTTTTGCTTTTTTATGATATTGAGCGAAACGTGCTGTGTAACGGCAACAAAATAGTATATTATTTCGTTACGGGGCAGCTCCGAAATTTTTTCAAAATTGTTGATAATAGATAAAAAGACAGTTTGAACAGCGTCTTCCGCATCATACCTGTTGTGCAAAATATCGAATGCGATTTTGTATATCATCTGCTTATGCAAATCAAAAAGCCTAATTAAATAATCCGCATCATAACAGTCCGACATATTTAATTCCTTTTTATTTTTATTTTACTATTTTATTATAGCACAATCGCACATGAAATTACAAGCGCTGAAACGTTACTAAGCCGAAATGCCCTGCGGCTGTTTGTCGGCTCGATTGATGACAGCGCATTGTATAAAACCGTTAAAAATTTTATCCGAAATTTGTGTGAGCCGATATTGAAAAGATACGGAAAATATTTTATAATAGTATTAAAAAGGAGACTATCTGTATGTTTATCGATATTTGGAGCAGAAAAATTTGGTATGAAATATACGGCGAAGGACATGACCGTACCTTGCTGTATATTCATGGCGGCCCGGGGGCGAGCTGTCTGGATTTCGCAAATCAGGCAATGGCTTTAAGCGAGAAAATAAAGGTCGTTGCATTTGATCAGTTGGGCGTGATGCGCTCCGATGCTATTGCCGAAAATGAAAGCTACAGCATGGAATATCAGATCGAAATGATCGAGGAAATGCGTAAAAGATCGGGCATAGAAAAGTGGAGCATACTCGGTCATTCCTGCGGCGCTATGCTTGCGGTTTTGTACGCATGCACCTATCCCGATTCCGTTTGCAGTGTCATTTTGGAATGTCCCACCTTGGATTTTGAGGATTCCGCAAAGTCAACGGTAGAATATTTAAACGAGCACATTGCCGGTCTGAACGATGAGCAAGCAATTAAATTGTGCGAAAAAATTAAGCTTGAGGACTATCAAAACAAAGCTGATATAGTGTGGGATCTATCAAATCTGCTTAGCTATGTCACCGATGATGAGCTGCGAAATTATCTGCACGGCGTTTCCTTTGAAGAATATCTAATGTGTATGGACACTGCGGATATTGCAGATGAAATGTGGTCGAAGGGGGAGCGGCATTTGATGAAGCTGTTGGAGACGCCGACGACGCCAAATGCTTCTTCGCAAGCAAGAATGTCGATAACCGACAATTTTTTGCCGCTGATTCCAAGGATAACGGCTCCGATTCTGTTGATCAACGGAAAATACGACCCTGTGTGCACCGAGAATCAAGCAGAATATATCATGAATAATGCGCAGAATGCGACGCAAGCGATTTTTGAGAACAGCGGACACTTTCCGAGAATCGAAGAAGCACAAAAATACACGAATACTGTTTGGGATTTCCTTAAATTATGAGCAAAGGGAAATTCAAGAAAAATCGAGGCGGAAATGAGCTGAGGAGAGAGCCGAAAAGCGCTTATGTGACCGCCTCTGCACGGTGACGAAGCCGTTCCCCTTTTGCAAAAAACCGCAGCCGAAGCTGCGGTTTTTCCAAAAGATGTGAGAGATCGTCACCAAACAGATTTTAATCAAACCAACATACCGTAGCCGCAGCACGTGTCCAACAACACGGTTTTGCGAAGCAAAATTGCGGGCCTCGTCCG
>JAMPBF010000147.1 GCA_023666805.1 Bacillota bacterium | reverse complement strand
AAAATCGAGGCAGAGCAAGGCTCTGCCCGATTTTCGTTTTTTGGGCAAAGCCCAAAAAACGGCGTCAGCTTGGCGGAAAACCGACCGTAGGGAGGTTTTTCGACAAGCTGACAGCTGTTATTTTTAAAAACAGCTGTTTGAGACTTATAACTGTATATTTTTTCTCAATATGGGAGAATTTCCAAGCTCGGCGCCTTCAAAGGAACGGTAAAAGTGCTCTGCACTCTCATTTTCCGCTCTTAGCAAAAAATATTGATCTATATCATGATTTATGCAGTCCTTTTCAAATTCCGCAAACAATTGTTTGGCTATACCCTGCTTTCTGAATTTCTTCCTTACATACACCCAATTGACATATGCCATTTTATAACCGTCCTGTATGCAGCCGTAAAAGTGATATTCGATCCTGCCGGCAATTTCTCCGTTTTCATAAGCCAACAAGGAAGTACTTCTTTTAAAGATGTCTTTATTGACGTTTTTTCTTATTTCATCTTCGTTAACTTCATCGGTCGTCATCATTTCCGGTTCTTCATGCAATGCAGTTTTCAGATAGCTTATGTATTCCTCAACATTATCGGGGATTAACTTTTTTATTTCCATATTTCTCGGTTCTCCTGCTTATACTGTTTCACTATAAATCCCTTTTATACTTTTTCCGCCGACAGCTAAAACAAACACCGCTTATGAGCATACATAAGCGGTGCGTTTTTCTCGATCAGTTGCCGAACTTAGCGTCTGCTATCTCGTCAATTGACTTTTCGCCGTCCTCGTTCCATGCGTAAAGCTTGCGGATCTCTGCGCCGACCTGCTCAAGCTGATGCTCGCTTTCCATTCTTCTGCAAGCATTGAAGTGTGAACGACCCATCTTGTTCTCCATGATCCAGTTGCGGGCAAAGGAACCGTCCTGAATTTCACCGAGAACCTTCTTCATCTCCTTTTTGGTGTCCTCGGTGATAAGCCTCTTGCCGATCTCGTAGTCGCCAAATTCAGCGGTGTCGGAAATGGAATATCTCATCATGCCGAAGCCGCCCTTGTAAATCAGGTCAACAATAAGCTTCATCTCGTGGATACACTCAAAATAAGCATTCTGAGGGTCATAGCCTGCTTCCACCAAGGTCTCAAAGCCTGCCTTCATCAAGGCTGTAACACCGCCGCAAAGCACGCACTGCTCACCGAAGAGGTCGGTTTCGGTCTCCATTTTGAAGGTTGTTTCAAGAACGCCTGCTCTCGAACCGCCGATACCTGCTGCATAAGCAAGTGCAATATCCATTGCCCTGCCGGTAGCGTCCTGCTGTACGGCTACAAGACAAGGCACGCCTCTGCCGATAGTGTACTCGGAACGAACGGTATGACCGGGACCCTTGGGTGCGATCATAATTACATCTACATCTGCGGGAGGCTTGATCTGACCGAAGTGGATATTAAAGCCATGTGCGAATGCGATAGCCTTTCCTGCGGTAAGATTAGGAGCAATGCTCTCCTTGTACATATCAGCCTGACGCTCGTCATTGATAAGTATCATGATAATATCGGCAGCCTTAGCGGCGTCAGCGGCAGTCATTACCGTAAAGCCCGCCTTTTCCGCCTTAGCCCAAGACTTGCTTCCCTCATAAAGACCAATGATCACGTTTACGCCGCTGTCCTTAAGATTAAGAGCGTGAGCATGTCCTTGGCTGCCGTAGCCGATAATCGCAACCTTTTTTCCGTCTAAAAGTGAAAGATTACAATCTTCCTGATGATAAAGTTTTGCCATGATAGTTTCTCCTTTTTGCTTTTTCAGCATTTATTATTTTGGGGCGTCCCCAGAATTAACCGTTTACACCTTAAGAGCGGCTGTTCCCTTTTGAATTGCGATGGTACCGGTGCGAACCACCTCCTTTATTCCGTAAGGACGAAGCAGCTCTTGGAAATTTTCCAATCTGGATTCGCAGTCGGAAAGCTCCAAAGTTATAGAATCCACCGATATATCGGAAATTTTTGCCTGTGTGATTTTTGCAATGGAAATTATTTCATGCCTTTGTGCGGCGGTACAGCTTACCTTGACAAGCACCAATTCTCTTTGCAAAAGCTCGTCCGGCTTTACGGTGCGCACCTTGATCACGTCGATAAGCTTATTAAGCTGCTTTTCGATCTGCTCCAGCGTATAATCGTCGCCATCGGCTACTATCGTTACTCGAGAGACCCTTTCGTCATCGGTAACCCCCACCGCAAGGCTGTAAATATTAAATCCTCTGCGCGCAAACAGACCGGAAATTCTTGCCAGCACGCCTGCGTGGTTCTCAACTAAAATTGAAATCGTGTGCTTCATAAATTATCCTTTCCGTTTTTACTCAATAACCGATTTTTCGCTTTGGTCAACCATGACCTGCAATAAATAGGGCTCGTCCGCTTCCACCATTTTTTTAACGGCAGCCTCTATGCTATTATTGTCACGGATAGTTTCCGCCTTTATGCCGTAAGCCTCCGCAATCTTTTCAAAATCGGGGCTTCCGCTTAAATCCACCATGGTTCTTCTGCCTGCAAAGTTCTTGTCCTGATATTCCCTTACCATGCCGAGATAATTGTTTACAAATACTACCACCTTGGCGTTTATATTATGCTGCACCGCTGTGGCAAGCTCCATAAAGCACATCTGAAAGCTTCCGTCTCCGCAAAGCGCCACAACCTCGCTGTCAGGCATGGCAGCTTTTACTCCGATCGCAGCGGGATATGCGTAACCCATTGTTCCCATACCGCCCGAGGTGATGAATCTTCCCTCGCTGCCAAGCTCCACATTGTTTGCCGCCCAAATCTGATTTGAACCTACATCGGAACAAATCACACGCTTTTCGGGTAAAGCCTTGCATAACGCTTTTATAAATTTTTTGGGGCTTACCAAATCGCTGACAAAGGCGTTTTCCTTTGCCTGCTGCTCACTTTCGAGCTTGCAGCGGTAAAGCTGATCCTGCCACTGTTCATGCTTCATGTCCTCAAGCTCTGCAATGAACTGCTCCAAGATCTTTCTAACATCTCCCACTATCGGAATATTGACCGGAGCATTTTTGCCGATTTCGGCAGGGTCTACGTCTATATGGATCACTGTTGTATCCGCAAAGGGAGAGAGAGACAAAACCGACCTGTCGCTCATTCTTGCGCCCAAGGCTATCACCAGATCGCACTGATTTAAAGCAAGATTAGCGGTTCTTCTGCCGTGGCTGCCCAACATTCCGTAATAATTTCTGTGATTTGTGGGGATAGAGCCTATACCCATCATGGTGGAAATTACGGGAATATCGCACATTTCGGAGAGCTTTACAAGCTCGCTGCAAGCATTGGCTATGAAAATTCCGCCGCCTGCCACAATTAAAGGTCTTTCGCTGTTCTTAAGAGCCTCAGCCGCTCTGCGGATCTGAAGCTTATTGCCGAAGACGCTGGGCTTGTAAGAACGGATCTCAACCTCCTCGGGATATTCAAAATCGATTTCCTGCTTTTGAATATCCATAGGTACATCTATAAGCACGGGACCGGGACGACCGGTTCCCGCAATGTAAAAAGCCTGCTTGATCACGTTTCCTATGCTGTCGGCGTCCTTGACCAAATAGCTGTGCTTTACAAAAGGCTCGGAAGCGCCTGTTATATCCGCCTCCTGAAAGGCGTCTCTTCCTATCTGATTGCTGACGACCTGTCCCGTAATTGCGATCATGGGAACGCTGTCCATGTATGCGGTCGCAATTGCGGTGATCAAGTTGGTAGCGCCGGGACCGGAGGTAGCCGCACATACTGCGGGCTTGTCCGTTGCTCTTGCGTAACCGCTGGCGGAGTGACCGCTGTTAGCCTCGTGTCTTACAAGAATATTTTGTATATCCGATTTTATCAATTCATCAAAAAAAGGACAAATAGCAGCGCCGGGATACCCGAAAATATGCTTTATTCCTTCCTGTTCAAGCGCCTTCACCATTGCCGCAGCAACTGTCATTCTTGTCTTTGCCACTGTTTCACCTCTTAATTTCAGTTAATGCATTTTAATACACCTTAATAATTTATTATACTATTTTAACAGGTCTTTGTCAATACTTATACGGATTTTTAACAATTTAATATGACAGAATTATCATAATGATTTCAATCCGTCATATAGCTCATTATCGGCATTATTTCATTATATTCGTACATACAAATTCCCCTTTTTTGTTTAATTTGACCATTGACATTAGTACTATATAGTATTATACTATATAGTAGGAGGTTAAGATTATGAAAACTAACGGTGGATTTCTAATCAGCAAAATCAAACAAATTCAGGGAAGACAATTCGAGAAATTGCTTGTAAAGCACGGCATAAGTGAGTTTAACGGCGCACAGGGCAGAATATTATTTGTTCTTTGGGAGGAAGACTGCATTGCAATAAGCGAGCTATCCCGAAAAACAGGACTTGCCAAGACAACGCTGACGGGTATGCTGGACAGGTTAGAAGCTGCGGGCTATATTCAAAGAATTTATGACCCGTCAGACCGAAGAACGGTAAGAATAAAGCTTACAAACAATGCTGCGGATATGCGTGAAAAATACTGCGAGGTATCAGAGGAAATGAACGAAATTTTTTATAAAGGGTTTACCGAAAATGAAATACTCGATTTTGAAAATCACCTTGGTAAAATTCTTGAAAATCTTACAAAAATTTGAAAGGGTAATCATTATGGACAAAAAAATTAAAGCTGAAATTAAAAAATTGCGTGAAAATTCCAATATTGCTTTTGTAGGTTCTATAAACGAAAGCGGATTTCCACAGATAAAGGGTATGTTGGTTTTTGAACATGAAAAACTGAAAACACAATATTTTTCAACAAACACAAGTTCAAAACGTGTTAAGCAGTTTCTTAAAAATCCCAAAGCTTGTGTTTATTACTGTGATGAAACAAAAGATAAATACAAGGGAGCGCTTTTTACGGGAACCATTAAGGTTTGCACCGATCATGAAACAAAAGCGATGTTATGGCGTGATGGCTGTGAAATATACTACCCGAAAGGTATTGACGATGATGATTACTGTGTTTACAAATTTACCGCCGAAACCGTAAATTTTTATTACGGTCTGTCAAATAAAACCTTTTCGATAGATGAGCTCGAATAAACAAAAAAGCAGTGCGGTCAGCACTGCTTTTTATCAGTAATCAGCTTACTTAAGCTCAACCTTAGCGCCAGCCTCTTCGAGCTTCTTCTTGATCTCTTCGGCCTCTGCCTTAGCAACGCCTTCCTTAAGAGCCTTAGGAGCAGCTTCTACAAGCTCCTTAGCTTCCTTAAGACCGAGACCGCAAATATCCTTAACAGCCTTGATAACGTTCATCTTAGCATCGCCGAAGCTTGCAAGTACAACGTCAAACTCAGTCTTTTCCTCTGCGGCAGCAGCACCGCCGGCAGCGGGAGCAGCAACAGCCATAGCAGCTGCGGATACGCCAAATTCTTCTTCAAGCGCCTTAACAAGCTCGTTAAGCTCTAATACAGAAAGGCCCTTTACTTCTTCTACCAATGATAAAACTTTCTCTGAAGCCATTTTTATGTTCCTCCGTAAATTAAATTTTTTGTTATGCCGCTAAATCTGTTAAGCGACAGTTTCTTCTGCTTCTTTTTTCTTTGCGATTTCGCTTGCAGCGATAGCAAGCTTCTGAATGGGAGACTGGAGAACGAAAAGGAACTTTGCGATAAGTGTGTCCTTGTCGGGCAGCTTAGCATATTCGGTTACCTCTTCGGCGGTGATAGCCTTACCGTCGATAAAGCCTACCTTGATCGAATAAACTCCCTTGGAAGCCTCAACCTGCTTATAAAGCAGCTTGGGAGCAATTATAATATCTTCCTTGGAAAGAGCTATTGCGGTAGTACCCTCCAAATGCTCGTCCAAACCTTCGATGCCTGCGATCTCGGCAGCTCTCTTAAGCAGCGTATTTTTAACGACAAAGTATTCAACACCTGCTTCGCGAAGGCTCTTTCTGAGTACGGTATCGTCAGCAACGTTAATTCCCTTGTAGTCAACGATTACACCGCAAGCTGAATTTTTAAGCTTATCGGCAAGCTCATTGACATATTGCTGCTTTGTTTCCAACACCTTCTGACTTGGCATGTTTTTACCTCCTGTTTTAGTATTGCTGTTACTAAACGGAATAAAAAATCCTTTTCCGACAGGAAAAGGACGTAAAATCTTTATTACTTCCCATTCCTCGGCAGGCGGAGCACGCTCCGTTAGCTCAGTTTAAACAACTGTGACCTGCTGTCTTTAGAACAGCAATAACATTATATCAAAAAAAATCACGCTTGTCAATAGACAAACGTGATTTTTTATATTTTTTATATTTTTTACATTTTAATTATGCGCCGTACTTAACGGTATTAACCTTTACACCGGGTCCCATTGTGGAAGAAACGGTGCAGGACTTAATGTATGTGCCCTTTGCAGCGGCAGGCTTTGCCTTAACGACTGCGTTCATAAGAGCGTCCAAGTTCTGCTCCAACTTTTCTCCGCCGAAGGAAGCCTTACCGATGGGGCAGTGAATGATATTAGCCTTGTCGAGACGGTACTCGATCTTACCTGCCTTAGCCTCCTGCACTGCCTTAGCAACATCGGGAGTAACCGTGCCTGCCTTAGGG
>JAMPBF010000146.1 GCA_023666805.1 Bacillota bacterium | reverse complement strand
ACTACAGAATTTACGTCGGGAATTATACTGTCTTTTATGTGGTCATCGGCGATGTCATGGAGGTAAGGCGATTTATATACAGCAGGCGCAATTTTGATCGGTTGCTGTAAAAATCTTTTTGGTAACAATGTCACAAGTTGAAAGCTACATTTTTAGTGCAAAACGCACAAAGAATGCGGCTTTTTCTTTTGCATAATTACTAACCGTCGTTTGCGAAAACAATCGGCGGTTTTCTTTTGGGGGTGTTTGAAATGAACCAGCTTAGGGTGACTGCCTACTGTCGCGTGAGCACCAATCACGAGGAACAGGAGTCAAACCTTGAAGCGCAGATTTCCTATTATGGAAAGCTCATTTCTGAATGCGAGGACTGGCAATTGGTGAAAATTTATGCCGAGCGTGCTTCGGGAACTCAATTGAAGAAACGTGCCGAATTTATGAAAATGCTCAAGGCGTGCAACAAGGCAAAATCGATTTGATTTTAACGAAATCGGTAAGCCGCTTTGGCAGAAATACATTAGACACATTAAAAACTTTATATGAACTTTTCAATTTAGGCGTTAAGGTCTATTTTGAGAAGGAAAACTTAAACAACTATGATAAGGAGATGCGAACAATGATGGAAATTTATGCGGGATTTGCCCAAGAAGAAAGCAAAAATATGAGCGACAATATCAAGTGGGGTATCCGTGAGAGAATGCATGAGGGTAAGGTTTGCCTTAATTGCACACGATTCTTGGGATATAATAAAGATGAAAATGGCAAGTTGGTGATCGTGGAATCAGAAGCGGTTATTGTTAGAAAGATATTTGAGTTGTATTTGAACGGTTGGGGTGTTCGCAAAATTAAAAAATACCTTGAGGAAAACAGGATTAAGACTGTTACAGGCAAAGATGTTTGGAGCATTTCGACGATCGACAGGATTCTTTCCAATGAAAAGTACGTTGGAGATGTTCTTATGCAAAAGAGCTTTACTGAGGACTTCCTAACGGGAAAGCGTAAGAAAAATGATGGGGAGCTGGCTATGTATTTTATTGAAAATGATCATGAGGCAATCGTCAGCCGAGAGATATTTGAAAAAGTGCAGAATAAAAAGTCAAAAAAATAAATTCTTATACTTGACAGTTCTTAAATATTTTGGTATAATAAAAACAAATGAAAAAACAATAACATATATGCAAAAATTTTCAGCGGAGGCTCTGACTTGGAATTTAAAAGAGAATATTATTTGAATAAGCTTATAATGAAAAAGCACAACGGTTTAATAAAGGTCATAACCGGAATTCGCCGCTGTGGTAAATCATATCTTTTATTTTCCATATTTAAAAATTATCTTTTGAAAAACGGAATAGATGAAGAACACATTATAGAGATTGCTTTTGATTCTTTTGAGAATAAAAAGCTTCGTGATCCAAATGTGCTTTACCCTTATGTAAAAGAAAAAATTACAGATGAAAAGATGTACTACATTCTTTTAGACGAGGTGCAGCTTCTTGATGAATTTGAATCGGTTCTAAACGGGTTAATGCGCATAAAGAATGCTGATGTATATGTTACGGGAAGCAACGCAAAATTTTTGTCAAAGGACATTATAACCGAGTTTCGCGGACGAGGAGATGAGATTCACATTAATCCTTTGTCATTTGCCGAATTTATGTCAGAGTATAACGGAAATAAATACGATGGGTGGAATGAGTATGTTTTATATGGAGGACTTCCTCCTGTCGTTTTATTACCTACTCCCGAGCAAAAGATAGAGCTTTTAAAAAACTTGTTTAAGGAAACCTATATCAATGACATTATCGGAAGGCACAATATAAAAAACAAAGATGAGTTTGAAGAGCTTATTGATATTCTTGCTTCGGGCATAGGCTCTCTTACCAATCCCAAGAAGTTGGCAGATACCTTTAAATCAAAAAAGCAAAAAACCATAAGTGTTAATACTGTAAAAAATTATTTGGATTATCTGTGCGACGCTTTTGTTGTTGATAAAGCTGTAAGATATGACATTAAGGGCAGAAAATATATTGACACTCCCCAAAAGTATTACTTTTCCGATATAGGACTTAGAAACGCAAGAATAAATTTTCGTCAGATCGAAGAAAACCATACAATGGAAAATATTATTTTTAACGAGCTGTTAAGCCGTGATTTTAATGTGGATATAGGACTGGTAACTGTAAGCCAAAAAGATAAGGACAACAAGCTTGTACGCAAGCAGCTCGAAGTTGATTTTGTGTGCAACAAAGCATCAAAGCGGTATTATGTGCAGTCGGCTTTTGCCATTCCCGATGCAGAAAAAATGCAGCAGGAGTCCAATTCATTGTTAAGGATAGACGATTCCTTTAAGAAAATTATTGTTGTAAAGGATACGCCTGCTCCATGGTATACTGATAATGGAATACTTGTGATTGGGATTTATGATTTTTTGTTAAATATAAATAGTCTGGATTTTTAAAGATTATTATACTTTATATTGTTAAATATGGAGCAAAGATATGGAAGATATAATCACCCAAATCGAAAAAATTCGAGAAATCAATCAACAGCATAAATTAGTTATTTTTGTTGGAGCAGGTGTATCGAAAAATTCAGGAGTCTGCTCATGGTGGGATCTTGTAAGAGATATGGCAGATTCAATCGGTTACAATAATTGTGATAAATGTAAGATGAAATATCTTATTTGCTCTGAATGCGGAGAAAATCTTGAACTTTGCAGTTATGACAATTATAACTGCAATTATAAATATAATTTTTCAACAGATGATTTTTTAAAAATTCCGCAATATTTTTACGATACTAAAGGCAAATCAGCATATAATGATTTTTTAAAAGAAAAATTTTGCAAGACATTCACTCCGAATGAAATAGATAAATTAATAATAGAATTGAATCCCGAGCATATTATAACAACGAATTATGACCATTTACTTGAGGATGTTAAACATCCTAATAGAAGTAAGTATAGAAGAATAAAAAATGATAAGGATATGTTAGGCGAATACGGTTCACACTATATTATCAAGATGCATGGCGATGTAGATGAAATTGAAAAGATTGTTTTAAAAGAAGACGATTATTTAAATTTTTCTCAAAATCATATCTTATTAGAAACCTATATTAAATCTCTGCTAATTGATAAAACATTTTTATTTGTAGGTTATTCTTTAAATGATAATAACCTTAGATTAATTATGAGCTATATAGACTATTTTGCAAAGGAAAGTAATATCAAACGCTCATTACATTATATGACAGTGAATAATATTCCTAATCAAATTAGAGATAAAGCTTATTGGAAAAATAAAGGAATTGAATTGATAGATTTATCAAAAATCAATAAATTTATGGAAGAAAATACAAAATGTGATAGTTTAAACACAGTAGAAGCTAAATCACTGTATAGTTTTCTTAAATATATAAAAGATGAGAAATTATCCTATTCCTGTAATGATATAACTTATTTTAAAACACAGCTTTTGAAAAAAATTGAATCCGTAAGTATATTTAAATATGTTAGATATAGCACTTTTTTAAAAATATGCAGTTTTTCAAATTTCGTGCATAGGAATGGACAAATTATTAATATCTATGATTATAATGAGTATAAATTGTATGAATCTATCCTTAGCGGAACAGATGAATTATCAAAACAGATTAGACTTTTTTTCATTAATACAAATATTTACAGTATAGAGTGTCATGACAAAAACGGAAAATGGTTGCACTATGATATATCGGAAGAATATTGCGATGATGAGCTATTAATATTATCTATAAGAAACCAATATTCAGAAATCATAGAAAAATTGGCAAACTCTACTGATAATATTGAAAAAGCGTATTATTATTCGTTAATTTATATGTTAAGAGACGATAGATGTCAAAAAATATTGTCCTTAGTTGAAAATGAAATAAGGTCTTTAGATTATCAAAAGTTGTCTGATCCTGACAGATATAAAATTGCAATTTTTGAGTGCAATTCTATAATATTTTCACAGCTAAGCTTTGTTCAAACTCCAAAGGATCAGTGGGACGATTTTACAGAATTTCTGGACAATGCCTCTGTGCAAAATAATGCTTTTAGACAAATGAAAGAGTTATTTGAAGATGACGGCAAAGTTATAAATGAATTGAACAGCTATTATATCCTTTGGGCGAACCGCCGCCAGCCCCAGCAGAGCCGCCCAAAACAACATCAATAACCCGTTCGTCCCCCGAATAATTCAGGACGGCTTCTGCCCGATCGTCCCAGACACGGACGGCAAAGACCAGCGAATCGACAAGCTCCCGCCGAGCCTCCTCGTCACCGAGAGAGCCGCTCCGAAATTTGGTGAGCCAGTAGACAACGAAGTCACGATCCACATCAAGCACGGGAAGCTCCGCATCAGAAATAGCGGTTTTCAATTGCTCGGCTTTCGCTTCCAATTCCTCAAGCCGCCCCTTGGTGGTCGGAGTGATGATCCCAGCTTCGATAGCCGCCATAACCCCGTTAATGCTTTTATTCACGTCCGCAAGCTCCGCTTTCAAAGCCGCCGGAGCAGTGCGGTTTTTTTCAATTTCGTGTTTCTGCGTTTCCACAACGGAATCGGCGATCCAGCCCACCACCTCATCATCGTTTAATATTTCAAGGACGCGGGAAACGACAGCCCCCTCCAGCAAGTCTTTTTTAACATCTTTTTTTAAGCATTTTTTCTGACGATGACCACGGCAGCAGTAATACGAATAAGCCGCCCCGCTCCTGCCGTGAGCCGTTCGACCGACCATAGGCTCACCACAAACACCACAACGGATCTTCCCCGAAAACAAATAGCTTTCAGAACGGACCCGTGTCCCTTTTACGGAATCCATGTGTGCTTTTACCTCCTCCCAAATGGCGGCATCCACAATCGCAGGAACGCCGCCCTCTGTTTTGACTTCCCCGAAGTGATAAACCCCGGCGTAGATTTCATTCATGAGCATAGAGCGGAGCGTACACGTTCGCCATTTGCCGCCGTATTTCGTGGGAACGCACCGCCGCTCGAAGTCAGACACAATATGCGAGAGCTTCTCCCCGCCAGCGACCCGTGAGAATAACTCTCGCACAATGACCGCTTCGCTGTCCACGATTTCAAATTTACCGTCAGCACCACGCCGATACCCATACGGCATACGGCCACCATTGGCAATGCAGCTGTCGGCATTGAAACGAAGTCCCCGCTTGACGTTCTGGGCGAGGTTTGCCGAATAATACTCCGCCGAGCCTTCCAAAATAGCTTCAAGCAGAATGCCTTCGGGACCGTCCGGGATTGACTCCTTCGCATAGATAACTTTAACCCCGTACCGTTTCAAGCGGTATTTGTATGTAGCGGAATCATACCGATTTCGGGCAAAGCGGTCAACTTTCCAAGTCAAGACAATAGACCACTTACTCCGCTCGGCATCCTTCAGCATTTGCTGAAATTGCGGGCGCTGGTCGGTCGTTCCCGATAAATGGCGGTCTGCGTAAATTTTCACCACACGCAGACCGCTGTATTTTGCGAAAGCCTCGCACTCCTCGACTTGCTGCTCGATTGAAACGTCCCGCTGGCTGTGCGAGGAATACCGAGCATAGATCACACAGTCGTTCGGATTTTTTTCAATTTTATTCATTTACGACCGCCTTAATCGGAGAGACTACGATGAACGAACAGATCGCTCACATAATCGCCAAGCTGGTTTTCTAAAATAGAGCCATTCAACACGCCTTCAATCGTTGCCTTATCCAGCGTGAAACTGATAACTTTTTCCTCTTCGCCATTTGACATATCAGCCACAGCCCAATACTGCAATTCCTGACAAGCACCGAAGCCGTGCTTTTTGATTAAGTCCCCGACATTATAATAATTTTGGTTGATGGTTTGCTTGTTGGAAAGTAACGATTGAATTTTTGCTTTTACGACAATAACATCGCCCTCCGAATAGATAACGCTTAAAAGATCGCCCGTGTTCAACTTCAAATTACCAGTATCAAGCTCGCCGCAATTGGCAACATCAAAACCACTAATATCAAGGATAAACGGCTCTGTTGCAATTTCGGACGTTTCCGAGGAGGAAACCGAATCGCTTTCCAAAGGTGCAGAAGTTTCTACGTCCCCCGAAGTGGCAACATCAGAAACCACAGGCGGCTCAGATGTCACCGAGGAAGAATCGGAAACGGTGACTGACGGCGAATCAGAAACAGCCGGATCGGCTGAATTTTTGCTGGCCTGCATAACGGACCCTACAGAACCAAGCACAACAACGGCAACTACCCAAAACCACCATTTTTTATAAATCGGTTTCTTTTCCAAATTATCGCTCATAAAAAAGCTCCTTTCACATTTCAGCCGCCAATCAAGGCGGCAAACCCGCTCCGGCTTACGCCGGAGTTTTTTATTTTTCGCCAAAAATGATAACCCACACTAATGGGAACCACGGGAGCGAACTCGCTCCGTTTTTTTCTGCTTTTCGAGCAAGGCTTCTTCTTTTTCCATGGCTTCCATTCTTGCAAGAAGCTCCTGATTTTGCCGCTTAACCTCGTTCAATTCAGCAAGCACATCGACTTCACCAGCAGGAGCAGCAGAATCGGACGAATTCATCTTCTCGGCGCATTTACGCACGAATTCCACAACAG
>JAMPBF010000145.1 GCA_023666805.1 Bacillota bacterium | reverse complement strand
TATTAATGCCCATTCCCTCAAGTTCACTGAGTAAATCCATAATACCTCCTATGCTTTTTAAAAAAATACATATTATTTATTGTAATTTTATCACAAAAAAAAGCTTTTGTCAAGACCACCGCATACAGTAAAATGCCAATTTGCGCTTGATAAAATATTGACAATAAAGGCTTATTGTGATATACTTATTGCTCACCCAACCAAATCCCGATTTAATACCGATTCCTGTTTAAGATACAGATCAAAGCGAAAACAGCATAAGGAGCTTTTATGAAAACACTTATAATTAACGGTTCTCCGCATTTAAACGGCAATACCTGTGCATTGACGAAGCTCCTGCTGAGCGAGATCTCGGGAGAGCACAAGCTAATCAATGCTTATTACGCCGATGCTGCCCCTTGCACAGACTGCCGCCGCTGCCAAAAAACGGCAGTTTGTGCGGTAAAAGACGGTATGACGGAAATATATGATTACATAGACGTCTGTGACAGCGTTGTAATCGCTTCTCCGATATATTTCGGCGAGCTCACTCCGCCGGTTTTATCCATCGGCAGCAGATTGCAGGCATACTATTGCGGAAATAAGCTTTCAAAAGCTGAACAAAGTTCAAGCCATAAAAAGGGAGGCATAATCCTTACCGGCGGAGGCAGCAGCAGCGGTGAGAACGCAGTTAAAACCGCAAAGATCCTTTTAAAGCAAATGGGGGCAAAGGAGATCTTCAACCCCGTTTGCAGCTTAAATACGGACAAAATGTCCGTATTGGAGGACAGGGAGGCTATGGGAAAAATTTCAGAGCTGGCAAAATATTTGAACAATGTTTAACTCCAAAAAGTCAAGCCATGGCGTGGGGTGTCTCTTACACAAACAAATATCGCCCCGATTAACTTGGAGCGATATTATTTATTCAATTGTCAGCTTAAGTAGTACATTGGTTTAATCCCCCGTAGACTTCATTCTGCCGGACCGATTCTAATAATGGTTGTTTGAGCTATCATTGGAATCACTCCCCTTTTGGGATTAAATATATAAAATATGGCTTTCTATTTCATCGCCCTTAGGCGTTTCCGCAGAATAACCGAATACTCTGCGCCATATAATTTTTGAATTACAGCTTACTGTGAAGTTATCATGCAGTATATTCTTTTTGAACTAACTGTTCCGGTATAGTGCCTTGGAAATATTGCAGCCGTTTGAGCTGAAATTTCTTCGGTCTGACTATCAACTACACTACCGCACAATTGCGAACACACGAGCCGCAATTCGTGACTGTATTGATTCTGTTTCCATTGGACTCGCCTTCTTTCCCGATAAATTTATGCGAACCTTAATTTTCGCACATGGAATTTGCTATACTGCCGACATCGTTTTAAGAAGAAATCACCGGAGAGCCGACTATTGCAATTTCATCGTAGGATCAAGCAACATTAACAGTTCGGTCGGAGTTTATACCGTAAGTGTTTTGTTATGTATCCGTGATTTTAATACTTGCACTTTATCAAATCACAACGTTACATTATTTTTATTTTCACTCGGTAAGGTTTCCCGTTTCTGTCCCCTCAAGGAGCTTCCCTAAAATTTACTAATCCCGTCAGTCATCGGTGACTTAGTCTTTTATGAACCTTTTCCCTGAGCTTTTCTGTTTCTCTTTCCTTGAATATATAATAACACAGAATGTAATCGTTGTCAACAGTTTTTTAATAGTTATTTTATATATAATTTTCAACGTTTGTGGAATATTTTTGTAGCATATTACACATATTTTTTTAAAATTAATTTAAAAGTTTATTTTTTCTATTGACTTTCATTTTGTTTTATAATATAATAGTAATGTTGTTGAGCTAAGCCGAAAATGAAAGGAGAACGCCTGAAAGGATAGCGCCTTTTAGCGTAAAAATATATGACTGAAGAAATTAAAAACGATGAAGAATTGGAAGAATACGAGCCTCAAATCGTGGAGCTGGACGGAGAGCCCTTTGAGGTCATTGACGCTATTTGCTACGACGGACAGAATTATGTGGCTTTGGTTCCCTACACCGAAAGCGATGAGCTTGAAGAGGACAGCGCCGAATTTATAATACTCAAGGAGATCGAGGAAAACGGAGAATATATGCTCTCCACCGTAGATGATGAAGACTTGTACGACGAAGTGGGAGAAGCGTTTATCGAGCATTTGAACGAGGTCTTCGGCGACGAATGCGGCGACGGCTGCGACTGTGAGGACTGCAAATAATTGGCAGGCGAACAGAGGTATTTTTTTGATTTGAAACAGTAAAATAATATCACTGCTGCGTTTACGTTAGTGATACGGTTCATAAAATCCAACATATTTTTAAAAGGGATTTCTCCATTGCAGCGGATTGCAGACCTCCCGTATATATGAAACACTATATACGGACGAAGGGAGCGCGAACCTGTGAGGCGATCTTACCCACCCTGCTGACAGCGGGTTTTTATTCGTAACACGACGGCGCGGCGGTAATCGGAGCTTTCTTCGGAAGGCTCCGATTCTTTATTTTGTATCGGTATTTTTGTACTGTTTTCGCTTTAAAAGATAGACAAAGTATACCTCAGTCTGTCGAAAAAGTCCAATGCGGCAAAAAATATTATTGTGTACGGCGGGAGGGTCAAGACACCCTACGAAATGCATTTTTTCATGCATAATGTAGGGGCGGGTCTTGACCCGCCCGCTGTACAAGTTCATAATTTGCTGCAACATCGGACTTTTCCGACAGTCTGTGATATAAGACGTAGTCTATATTTTAAACAGGAATTAAAAATACTCAAAAAATCAAGACATAAACAAAACAAGGTGTTATAATACAGTTACAGGATAAGCGCTTATACTGATTACGTTTTTCGGGAGGAGCCATGAAGAATTTCTGTATTTTTGCGGACACGGTGGATTATATCGAGAAAAATCTCTGCAATCCCATTTCCCAGGAGGATATTGCGGCGGCTTGCTTTTGCTCCCTGTCCAAGCTGCAAAAGGTGTGGCACTGCTGCACCCATACGGGAATAAAGGAGTATATAGCCAAAAGGCGGCTCACTTGCAGCGCTTACGATATAGTAAACACGGACTTGACCATTACCGAAATTGCGCTGAAATATCAGTATAATTCTCCCGAGGTCTTTTTAAGAGCCTTTCGCAGGCTTTGGGGCGTTGCTCCCTCCGAATTTAAGAGCAATTGGCGTTCCACGGGAATTTTTCCGAGAATAATTCCCGATGAAAAAATGTTTATAGGAGGTATTTACATGGGCAGACGAGTTGATATTACAGAGCTTTACAGAGAGATCCAAGAAACGGATCACGACAGCTATGTTTTGTGCTTTGACGCAGTACATTTTTCGTCAATCAACGAAAATTACGGACGAAAGGCGGGTGATATGGCGCTTACGGAAATATTCCACCGCATAGATTCGGCGGCGGGAGAAAATATGCTCGCCTTCAGAATCGGCGGAGATGAATTTGCAATGATAACGGGGCTAAGCGATACCGACCGGGTGGAAAAAATCGCCCGTAACGTGATCGATCTGAACGGACGGAGCATTAAATTCGACGGCAATGATATTCCCATACATTTGAGAGTGGGTGCGCTCAAAATAGGCAGGAACGATCACAATATCCCCTATTCGGAGCTGTTTAACAGTATGCAGAAGGCGATCCTTGAAACAAAGGACGTGGGAAAGGTGATATATTTTATCGATAAATAGCGGTAGAGTATGAATAAACGGCTGTAAAAACCCGAAAAGGCTTTTGCAGCCGTTTTTGTAATGAATAATTGCCGTCTCGGCTGTAAAAAATAATCTCATTATTTTATTTGGAGCGTTTTATGAAAAAATTTTTTATGGGAACGATATGCGGGCTGTTGAACGGCTTGTTCGGCTCGGGCGGCGGAGTGGCGGCGGTGCCGCTGCTGGAAAGTACGGATCTGGAGCCTAAAAAAAGCCATGCCACCTCGGTTGCGCTTATTTTTATTTTAAGCCTTGCTACCACCGTAAGCTATTTTTTGGCGGATAACCTGGATTTTTCCTTAGCTTGGCAATATATACCTTACGGTGTTGTGGGGGCGGTTATCGGGGCAATTTTGCTTAAAAAAATACCCAACTCCCTTTTAAGACGGATCTTCGGCGGTGTAATGCTGTTTGCCGCTTTCAGAATAATGACGAAGTGATAAAAACATGAATATTATAATAGGCTTACTTTCGGGAATTGCCGCTTCGATGGGATTCGGCGGCGGATTTGTGCTGATAATTTATCTTACCGCCTTTGCCGACGTCAACCAAATTGCGGCGCAGGGGGTTAATCTTTTGTTTTTTCTGCCTGTTGCTTTTATTTCCCTGCTTATTCATCAAAAAAACAAGCTGATACAGTGGAAGGTCTTATTCAGGCTTATTCCGGGAGGTATCTTGGGAATACTGGCGGGAGCGTTTATTTCAGCCCATATAGATGTGGAGCTTCTGCAAAAAATGTTCGGTGCGCTTTTGATCTTTGTGGGCTTTAAAGAAATTTTTCATAAAAATAATGAAAAAGACTTGACAAAAAGTAAAAAATCAAATATAATAAAATACAATGAAATGCGATGACAGGGAAAAAAGCAGTCCGACTTTTTCAGAGAGCCGTTGTTTGATGCGAAACGGTAAAGCAAGGCTGTAATAGCTCGCCCTTGAGCAGTGGACCGAAATAATGAAAATTATAAGTAGGCTCCATCGGGTACTCCCGTTACAGAGTTACACATTGATTGATGTGGTTAAGGTGAGCGTTTTTACGCTAAAAAGAGTGGTACCGCGAGGATTATCCCCGTCTCTTTATTCGGAAGAGATGGGTTTTTTTATTGTAATAATAAATCCACTTGAATTGACCTTCCCACAACAGAGAAAGGACAATATTGCTATGAAAAACACAGAAAAGTACACCCGCAACTATTTTTTGCCCCCCTACCCCTGCTTTAAATGGACGCAGAAGGATTATATTGACAAAGCCCCCATTTGGTGCAGCGTCGACCTTCGGGACGGAAACCAGGCGCTGATCGTTCCTATGGATCTGGAGGAAAAGCTGGAATTTTTCAAATATCTTGTAAAAATCGGCTTTAAGGAAATCGAAATAGGCTTCCCTGCTGCTTCCGAAACGGAATATGAATTTTGCCGCGCTTTGATCGAACGCAATCTTATTCCCGACGATGTTATAATTCAGGTACTGACCCAGTCCCGCGAGCATATCATCAAAAAGACCTTTGAAGCATTAAAGGGCGCTAAGAACGCCGTGGTCCACCTCTATAACTCCACCTCAGTGGCGCAGCGGGAGCAGGTGTTCAGAAAGCCCAAGAACGAGATCGTTGACATTGCGGTCAGCGGCGCAAAGCTTCTTAAGGAATATGCCAAGAACACCGAGGGCAATTTCAAGTTTGAGTACTCCCCCGAAAGCTTTACGGGCACCGAAATGGAATTTGCTCTTGAAATATGCAACGAGGTTTTGAAGATCTGGGAGCCTACTCCCGAAAACAAG
This sequence comes from Bacillota bacterium, assembly GCA_023666805.1. Classification (GTDB taxonomy): domain Bacteria; phylum Bacillota; class Clostridia; order Oscillospirales; family Ruminococcaceae; genus Ruminiclostridium_E. The sequence continues at coordinate 1,157 of JAMPBF010000145.1, read as the reverse complement.
GTCATTATTAACCTGCCTGTTACCGTGCAGCTCTCCATGCCTCACGTTTATGCAAGCCAAATCGAGTACATGTGCGATAACCTTTATAAGAGAGAAAATGTTATCGTTTCCCTCCACCCCCACAATGACAGGGGCTGCGGAGTGGCAGATACGGAAATGGGGCTTTTGGCAGGCGCAGACAGAGTTGAAGGCACCTTGTTCGGCAACGGCGAAAGAACGGGCAATGTGGACATAGTCACCTTGGGGCTTAATATGTATTCACAGGGCGTTGACCCGGGGCTGGATTTCAGCAATATGCCCGAGATGATCGCAGTTTACGAAAAAATGACCTGCATGAAGGTTTACGACAGGCAGCCCTACAGCGGTGCGCTGGTTTTCGCAGCCTTTTCCGGCTCTCACCAGGACGCAATCGCCAAGGGTATGAAGTGGCGAGAGGACAACGATGTTCCCCACTGGACGGTCCCTTATCTTCCCATCGATCCCAAGGACATAGGCAGGCAGTATGACGGCGACGTTATCAGAATAAACAGCCAAAGCGGAAAGGGCGGTATCGGCTATCTTCTTCAAAAGAAATTCGGTATAGAGCTTCCTCCCAAATTCCGAGAAACGGTGGGCTATGCGGTCAAGGACTTGTCCGACAAGCAGCACAAGGAGCTTATGCCCGATGAGATATACGACGCATTTATGAATAAATTCGTAAATGTGGAGTCTGCAATCAAATTCAAGGAAGTACATTTTGTTCAGGGTGATGAGTACGAGGCTAATCTTACCATCATTCAAAACAACAAAGAAAGAGTAATCTCAGGCAAGGGCAACGGACGTCTCGACGCAGTAAGCGACGCATTAAGACGCTGTCTTAACATTACCTTTACTATCCGCTCCTACAATGAGCACGCTTTAAATACGGGATCAAAGGCAAAGGCAATATCTTATGTCGAAATTGCAGACAAAAACGGAATTATCACTTGGGGTGCGGGGGTCCACAGCGATATTATCGCTTCATCGGTAAGAGGCCTGATAAGCGCACTGAATTTAAGCGATATTTTAAAGTAATCTATTACGGCGTATTCAAGCATCTGACTATGAGCTTTGGATACGCCGTTTTGCTTGGCGGTTATCAATTAATAATTATTATACAAAAAATACCTATTTTTTTG
>JAMPBF010000144.1 GCA_023666805.1 Bacillota bacterium | reverse complement strand
GGGGATGGTATGCTTAAGGGCAGAAGCCGCTACCGCAAATTCAAGAGCCGCCTTAAAATCCTTACCGTCGCAAAGTCCGCAGATAAGACCGCCCGCAAAGGAATCTCCGCCGCCCACGCGGTCAACTATGGGGTTGATGTTGTACTTTCTGGAGTGGTAGAACTCTCTTGTCTTGCCGTCCATGATGCAAGCGGACCAATCGTTGTTGGAAGCGGAATGGCTTTCTCTGAGAGAAGAAATAATATACTTGAATCCGAACTTGTCAGCCATTTGGTTGAAAATATCAACATAGCCGCCCAGCTCCAATTCGCCCTTGGTAACGTCGGTAGCTCCGGGCTTAAAGCCAAGCACCTTTTCGGCGTCCTCTTCGTTGCCGATGCATACGTCCACATACTGCATAAGGTTGGTCATGACCTTTTGAGCCTTTTCGGAGGACCAAAGCTTTTTGCGGAAATTTAAGTCAACGGAAACGGTGACGTTATGCTTCTTAGCCGCCTTTAATGCGACCTCGGTAACCTCTGCCGCCAGGTCGGACACGGCGGGAGTGATACCGGTGAAATGGAACCAGTCTGCGTCCTTGAAAATATCGTCGAAATCGAACTTGGAAGCGTCGGCGGTGGCAATGGAGGAATGGGCTCTGTCGTACACAACGTTGGAGGCTCTCATGGAAGCGCCTGTTTCCAAGAAATAAATACCCAGTCTTTCGCCGCATTTGGCAATATGCTTAGTCTCAACGCCGTATTTTCTCAGCGCAGCCACTGCGCAGGCGCCGATGGGGTTATCGGGCACTGCGGTGACAAATTCCGCATTGTGGCCGTAGTTGGCGAGAGAGACTGCCACGTTTGCCTCTCCTCCGCCGTAGTTGATGTCAAATTCATCGGCTTGAATGAATTTTTCATTGTTGGGAGTGGAAAGTCTGAGCATGATTTCGCCCATGGTAACAATTTTAGCCATTGAAAATATCTCCTTATTATTTATTTTTTACTTTTTTTCTACCAGATGAACGGCAAAGCCGCTGAATTCGTCCTTAAGGTAAACCACGGTCATTCTGCCGTCGGCGTCGTACTTGGCGGAATCCATATCAACCTCAACGCCCATAGCCTGCAGCTGATATACTGCTCTCGTAACGCTGTTGGTGGAAACCGCAATGTGACCCATTTTGCCTCTGAAGGGCGTTTTCATGCACTCGATATAGCTGCCGGCAAACACGCTGCTGTTGCCGACCTTCTGTTCCCAGCCGAACATTTTCGCAAATTTGTCGGTGGTAGCCTTGGCCTCCTCTTCGTTTTCGCAGTTGATGCCTACGTGCGCCACGGTGAAATCGAGCATTTTATTAACGGCTGTGCGGCAAAGTGCGGTGATCTCCTCCCATTTGCCCGCCTTGATCAGCTTGTCGGGAACTATCCAGCTTCCGCCGCAGCAGATGATCTTCTTAAAGCCCAAATAAGTGTTGAGATTATTTTCGTTTACGCCTCCCGTGGGCATAAATTTCATGTTGGAGTAGGGAGCGGAAACCGACTTGATATAGGGAAGTCCGCCTGCCTGCTCGGCGGGGAAGAACTTAACGAAATCCAAGCCCAATTCCATAGCCTCCTCGATCTGGCTGCCGTTGGCAACGCCGGGGGCAAAGGGAACACCCTTATCGAGACAGTGCTTAACTACCTTAGCGTTAAGTCCCGGTGCAACGCAGAATTTAGCTCCCGCCGCAATAGCCTTGTCGCATTGGTCGATGGTAAGCACCGTGCCCGCACCCACCAGCATATCGGGAAACGCCTTGGTCATATCGGAAATGACCTTGTCGGCGCCTTCTGCGCGGAAGGTCACCTCGGCGGCGTTGATACCGCCGGCACGCAGCGCCTTTGCCAATTCTACAGCCTTTGATGTGTCCTCCAGCTTGATTACGGGAATGATACCCGTGCATTCAAGCTGGTGCTGAAACGCTTTCATATCCATTTCTGTGTCCTCCGAACAATAATTTATTGTGTGTTTATACAGTAAGCTTAAGCGGTATTTGCAAAACCGTTCTTTGTCGGCTGTGCTGCTTGGCAAATGTGATTATCTGCCCAGCCAACCGCCGTCAACGGCGATAGTGAATCCGTTTACATAGTCGCTTGCGGAAGAAGCAAGGAATACCGCAGCGCCCATAATATCGTCGGGAGTGCCCCAGCGTCCTGCGGGGATACGGTCCAAAATGGCTTCGCTTCTGTCAGCGTCTGCGCGCAGAGCCTGAGTATTGTTGGTAGCCATATATCCGGGAGCGATGGCGTTTACATTAATGCCGTACTTTGCCCACTCGTTGGCCATAGTCATGGTAATGCCCTTAACGCCCGATTTGCTTGCCGTATAGCTGGGAACTCTGATTCCGCCCTGATAGGAAAGCATGCTTGCAACGGAGATGATCTTTCCGCCGCTGTTCTGCTTAATAAACTGCTTGGCAACAGCTTGTGAAAGGAAGAAAAGCGTGCGAAGATTTACATTCATAACGCTGTCCCAGCTTTCAACGCTGAAATCGATGGTGTCCTCCCGCTTGATAATGCCTGCGTTATTTACCAAAATATCGATTCTTCCGAAGGTATCGAGAGCCTTTTGGATAATGCCGTCAATAGGATCGAGAGAGGAAAGGTCGGCGCAGATAAATTCAAAGTTTTCTTTTCCGAGCATTTCCTGTGTTTCGGTGCTGGGTACCACGGAAACGCCCAAAACCTTTGCTCCCGCTTCCACGAATGCCTTTGAGAAGCCCTGTCCCAAGCCTGTGTTGCTTCCTGTTACGATTGCTACCTTGCCCTTCAGGCTGAATTTGTCCAAAATCATTTTTGTTACCTCCAAAAAATTATGTTTATTTTTTATCCGCAAAGCCTGCGGTTACTGCCTTTTTACAGCTGCGGTTCTCTCGGCTCGCAATAACCCTCGCCTAAAAGATCCCCACGCTTCGGAAAAATACCACGTATATAAAAATTGTCACAGTGCTCACAAGACTGGTCCAAACCACCAGCTGCCCCGCCAATTCGTCGTCCGCTCCCATTTCCTTTGCCATAATTGCGCTTGCCACCGCCACGGGAGTGCCGAAAACCGCAATATATGTGGCATAATGCTCCCCCGACAGACCGGGTATGAGGAAATAAGCCGCCGACAATGCTATAACGGGCACTGCAACGGTACGGACAAGCGTTCCGAAAACAATATATCTCAGCTGCCTTTTTACTGCGGAAAACTCGAATTTGCCGCCCAGAACCAAAAGCGCAAAGGGTGTGCATACGGATTTAAGGTTTTCCAGCGTTTTATACAAAAACTCGATGTCCCGAAGCCTGAACCCAATGTCAAGGCTTACAAACAGCTCTCGCACCGCCAAGGTCAGCAGTCCCAAAACCGTTGCTATTATGAGCGGATTTTTTGCAATGCCGATAAGGATCTTTTTAACGTCGATTTTGCCCTTTTCGCTGTTGTTGTTGAATATCGTCAGCGTGATTACCGCCAATATGTTAAAGGTCGGCACGCAGAAGGCGGACATAACGCCTGCCGCCGCTGCCCCTTTGTCGCCGAACAAAGCGGACGCCAAGGGAAGCCCGATTATCGCATAATTTGAGCGGAAGGCGGACTGTATCAGCGCACCTCTTTTGCCGCCGTCCTTTGTGAAAAGGCAGGTAACTGCCGTTGCGATCAGGAAAATTGCGGCGATAGCCCCGATACCGTACAGTACAAAGCCGAAGTTGATCTCCTCAAAGCTGCCTATCCCGTAAATGTTGTAATACAGCAGAGACGGTATGAGCACCCTGAAGGTAAGCTTGTTTCCGGTATCCAAAAAGCCTTGGCTGAACAAGCCTATTCTTTTTAAAACATATCCCAGCGCTATCATCAGCACTATAGGCAAAACGGCGTTTGCTGCAAAAACAAATGCGTCTGTCATAGCTTAAGCTGCTCCGAAGAGTAATAGGGCTCCAAATATTTTTTTGTGGCTTCTATCATGCCGTTAAACAGCTCCCTTGCGTCGTCAACGGAAAGAACGGAGCATAAGGGCTGATTTAGAAACGCCTCAAAAATTACTTTTATATCGCGGTTTTTAATGCCGTAATAGGTGTTTTCGATATTCTGCGCATTGCGCAGCACCAGCGAATTAACGTGGGAAGGAAGTCTTTTTGCCGTTATGGGCTTAAGACTGTTTTGGGAGAATACGCAGTTGGTTTCCACCACCGAGCCCAAGGGCATATCGGGCATTTGTCCCGCATTTACCGTGTTTGCGTTGGAAACGGTGGCAGGGATAAGCCCAAGCAAAGCCTTCATCAGCTCTACGACCTCTTCGTCGCTTTTTTTGACCTCTATCTTCTCCGCACCCTCGGCGATCCGCTTGGACTGCTCGATCTTGTTTATTCTGTCCTGCTTGCGGTAGGAGACTGTGGTCAGGTGATAAAGCCATTTTTCAACGTCGTTTTTATCCTTGATATACCAAGAATTATTCATAAACTCCGCCAAATGCCTGTCACCCGCCGCCGCTAAAACTCCGAACCGCTTGAACAGATCCATTTTGACCTTGTTGCCGTATAAAAACGGATCGTTCTTAAAGTCGTCGGGAGCGGTATCGGGGCGTTCGCAATATCCCTTTTCGTAATATTTATCGATAAATTCGGGGAGGATCGCAAGCAAATCCTGTCCCTTAAAATCAGCTTCGGTGATCCAAGTGAAATGATTTACTCCGCAGGCGTCGATGATAATATCCTTGCGGGAGGGGCGGGGAACGCCCAAGATCTCTTTTGCGGCGCAGCAGAGAAATTCCTGTGCGTGAAAAACCTCATGACAGCAGCCGAAAGCCTTTATTTCCGGGAAAACGTCATACAAGGTCTTGGTGCAGGCGGTCATGGGATTGGTGAGATTTATCACCCAAGCCTTGGGGCAGTGCTCCTTGATCTCTTTCGCAAAGCCTTCGTATATGGGCACCGTCCTCATCGCACGGAGCACGCCGCCGGGACCCACGGTGTCGCCAACCGACTGGTATATCCCGTATTTTTCGGGAAGATGAACGTCGCTCTCCATTTCGTCAAAGGTGCCCGGCAAAATGGAGCAGGCTACAAAATCCGCACCGTCCAAGGCTTCGCCGATATTTTCATATACCTTGTAGTCCCACTTGGAAACAGTGTGGGGATTTTCGTTTATTCTGCCGCCGATCCTTCTGTTAAGCTCCGCCGCAGGCAGATCGATGTCATACAAGGCGATCTCGCCGCAGATACCCTCCGCCAGCGCCAGATCCGTCATGAACACTCTTGCCCAAGCCTTTGAGCCGCCGCCTAAATAAGCAATTTTGATATTCTTCATTAAAGGTAACCTCTTGTGCAAATACCTGTCGAAAATGTGACCGCCGCAGGTGCTGCATTAAATTATTAGCTCCGTTTTATCGGGATAATCTCTTGATCTCGGTGTAGCACAGCACAAACGGTGCAACTCCCTTTGCGTCGTTTTCCACCACCGGCTCGGAAATGTAATATTCATAGCTGCCGTCCCGCCGTCTGTTGTCCTCGGGACCCAGTCCCGCCACAAGGCAGATCCCGCCTAAATTCAGATCGCCCTCTTCGCTGACGGTAAGATATTTCTTGCAGATGCCGTCAAAGGTTTTCTTGCCCGCCTCGGCGTATTTCTTATCTATAACGCCCAACCTTGCGCCCTTCATCATGGCGTAGGCTATCATGGAGCTGCCGCTGGTTTCAAGGTAGTTGCCCTCTCTGCCCACCAAATCGATGACCTGATAATAAATTCCCGTTTCGGGATCCGCATACCTTGAAATGCCCTCGATGGCTTGACCGAATATCTCGCAAAGCTCCGATTTAGCCTTCTCGTCGTCGATATACTCGATTATATCCGCCAAAGCAACACAGAACCAGCCCATAGCTCTAAGCCAAAAGTTTTTGGAGCAGCCTGTTTCCTTATCGGCCCAAAAAGCGGATTTGGAGCAGTCCATTCCGTGATAGTACAACCCTTTTTCCTTGTTCAGCATGTATTTGTGAACGTTTTTGAACTGGCTCACCGTATCGGAATAGTCTTTTCCGCCAAATTCCTTTTGGAATCTGACATAAAAGACCTGCGCCATGTACAGCCCGTCAAGCCATATCTGATTGGGATATATCTGCTTGTGCCAAAAATTGCCCGTAACCGTGCGGGGCTGCTTTTCAAGCTGTTCCCGAAGCAGGAAAATCGCCTTTTTGTATTTTTCCTTGCCTGTTTTTTCATAAAGGTCGAATAAAACTCTGCCTTCGTTTACATCGTCAAGGTTGAATTTATCCATTGAGTAGCCCAAAATAGAGCCGTCCTCCCGAACGTAGTAGTCAATGAATTTTTCCGCAAAATCAGTGTATCTTTTTTCGCCCGTTATCTCGCCTGCACAGATCAAGGCGGTTATCATACAGCCGTCGATGTAATTCCAGTGAGGCTTTTTTCCTTGACGGATACTCTCGATATTCCACAGAGGAGCGTCGGGAGTAGAGTTGTTTAAAAGCTTTTCGATATATTTGTCAATCTGTCGGTACATATTTTCTTCCTTTGATCAGTCTTTTATTAATGCTTCAACGTGATTGGCGATAAGAGCCTCGCCGCTGTTTCCGCTAATGTCTATGTTCTTAACGGTAAGCTTTTTCACGTTATCGAAATACATTCCCGCTTTGCAAAGCTTTTCCGCATTGTTTTTCATTGCGGGAACGCCGGGCTCGGCGTTTTCGTCGTAGGTGAACCTTATATTTTCCACCGTTATTTCCTCGATAGGCTGCTCGGGAAGCCCGTCGCAGTAGCAGGC
>JAMPBF010000143.1 GCA_023666805.1 Bacillota bacterium | reverse complement strand
ATTTGGCGGCAAGCCGCCAAATGCGGCGTCAGCTTGGCGGAAAACCGACCGCAGGTAGGTTTTTCGACAAGCTGAACCGCACCCGTGTTTTCGGGTGCGGATCCTTTTTGTCCGAAAGCCTTGCTATTCGGTTTCTATTTCGCCCTCCATGCCGTTCAAGCCGTAGTAGGCAAAAATTTCGGGGAAATCCCGATAGGCAATATTGAAATCCACATTGCCGTTTATACCGTTAATTCTGCCCTCATGAGAGTACTGCCATATGTAATAATCGTAGTCAGTTTCGGGCTGAGTGCCTGTTTGAGCCACCCACAGGGCGTATTTATCCTTAATGCCGTCGTTTAAATGATCGTCTATGCGGTAGCGGTAGGAATAGATCATCGGGAAATAGCCCTTGGAGGAAATAATTTGAGCAAAGGCTTCGGCAACCTCGGAAAGATCGCTTGCGCCTACGTCCTCCTCCAGATCCACAATAACGGGATAGACTATCTCGTATTCGTCAAGAAGACTTACGAAAAATTCGGCTTCCTCCTCCGCCTGCTCCACCGTTTCGGCATAGCTGTAAAAATAAACGCCCACATCTACGCCGTATCGATTTGCGCCCTCTATATTCTGTCTGAAATGAGTGTCCTCCTTGCAGCCTGTTTCGTCTATAGGTCCTCTCGCTGCGCGGATTATAACAAAATCAATGCCTGATTTTGACACCTTTTCCCAATCTATATCCCCTTGGACCCATGAAACGTCTATTCCTCTCTTTATGACCTCGTTTTCGTCCTTCAGTATCTTAGAGGTGTACACCGACAGGTCGGTATGAGTGGAGTTGTCGGTCACGGCGCCGTTTTCTCTTCGTTCGATCTTGCCGTAGGAGGTCAAAAGGCTGTTTTCGTGGAATACCGCATTGCCGTAAACCTCGATCCTTCCCTTTCGTTCAAGGGTAACGCTTCCGCTGCTGACAAAGTCGCCCTCCTCCGTTACGGTCACTCTGCCTCCTACCGTCATTTCGCCGTCGTTTTCTATGTAAAATCTTCCCTTGTCGATTATATCACCCTCGTCGGTACAATTAAAAACGCCCTCCGAGGTAACCAAGCTTCCTGCGTCAAAAAGAGCCATGGAGGAAATTTCAGCCAGTCCGCCGGGTCTTATGTTAAACGCTCCCCGCACCTCCAAGGTGGAATCCTTCTCAAAGTAAGCCTTTCCGCTTGCGGAAAGAGTTCCGCTGCCGTTTATCCTCACTGCGCCCTCGGAGATTATATTGCAGTTTTTCTGAAGATTAACGCCGCCCTCTATGATCAACATTCCGTCCTTTGAAATTATAAGCTCTGCGCCCTCTCGAAAGGTCAAAACCGTTTCGGGCGGGATCGTTACGGTGTCGGTAAGCACCGCTCTGCCGTCAAATATGTAGTTGCGGTTATTTCGCAGGGGAGAAACACCGTCCCAACGACCGTCGGGCATCGCTGCCACAGCGGTAAAGCCAAAGCAGCCCGCAATGCATATTACGGCAATGGCTTTAAGAATATTGCGGAAAAGCTTCAACCTCTTCCCTCCCCTCGACATAATTCTACATTATATATTTTCTCATATTTTTAATGATTTGTAAAGAGCTTTTTATAAAATTGTTACCGTTTTGTAATCAAATTGTAACCGATTTGTAATTGCATTTTGTTTTCAAAAGATATATAATCAGAATATAGAAGGCAAAGGAGTAAAACCATGAAAAAAATTAAAAAGCTTGCGGTTTTGATGTCCGCTGTAATTCTTTGCGGCTGCAATAACTCAAATGCGGATACTGTAACCGATACCCAAACGGAAGCCCCGATACAGACGGAAAGTGTTACCTCTGCGGAAGCCTCCGTTACGGAAAACGAAGAGACGCCCTCCGACGGGCTGCCCGTAATGGACGGCTCAACCTCGGCAACGCCCTTGGAGGTGGGATTAAAGGCGGGAAAATTAGGTATCAGCTTTTCGGAAGCAAAAAAGCTGGTTACACATACCACAACTCACGATTCCTTTAAGCGGCTGATAAGCGGAGAGGTGGACATGATCTTTTCCGTGCCTATCTCCGAGGAGCAGCAAAAAATGGCCGACGAGGCGGGCGTTAAGCTTATTATGAAGCCCGTTGCCAAGGAGGGCTTTGTTTTTGTGGTGAACGGGAAAAATCCAGTTGATTCTCTCACCTCTCAGCAAATCAAGGATATTTACAGCGGAAGGATCACCAACTGGTCGCAGGTGGGCGGCAAGGATCTGGAAATTATTCCTTATCAGAGAAACTTAGACTCGGGAAGCCAAAACTACATGACGAAATTCATGGGGGATACTCCGCTAAGCGAGCCTGTCAGTGAATATGTAGCGGCAGGAATGGGCGGTCTTATGGACGCTGTAGCCACCTACGACAACTCCGAGGGGGCTATCGGCTATTCGGTATACTCCTATGCGGCGCAAATGTATGCCAACGCCAATATGGTAAGCTTTATTGCGGTGGACGGGGTCAAGCCCACCAAGAACACTATGGCGGACGAAAGCTATCCGCTTTTAAGCTCCACCTACATAATTTACACGGATAAATCGCCCAAAAGCGCAGAGGAATTTACCGACTGGGCACTGTCCGAGGAGGGACAAAAGTGGGTGCTGGAAAGCGGCTATCTGCCTGTGGGAGATATGGAGATACCCGACAAGTATCTGGCTTATGAAGCCCTTGGCACGGGAGAGGTCAAGGCGGAGGGCACAAAGCCCGATATTAAATATTCCTCCTCCTATATTAACGCTGCGGACCAAGGCTGCACGGTCACATCGGAGGGATACTTTCAGCTCAACTGCCTGAAGGATACCGAATTTCAGGATAGGATAAACGAGGATCTGAAAAACGCCGTGGATTCATTAAAGCCTTACTATCAGGAAAAATATTCGTTCAACAGAGGCGATACCTTCAAGGGCATTAGCTTCGACTGCGAAATAAGGAACGGATTTGCTTCCTTTACCTTGGGTTATAAAAACGAAGATATTGAAATGATAAACTATATTACGGAATATTATTTTGACATTTACGACCATGCGGTAACGCTGACCTACGACTTGGCGGAAAAAAAGAGGATCGAGAGGTTCTCGGATCTGTTCTACAAGGACGCCGACTTTGTTCCTCTGGTAAACAACGGTCTTGCCGAAATGATCTCACAATATTTATCACAAGATATGGACATCATTGAAAAAATAGATTTTGCGGGACTTTTGGGAGAGCCTAAGCTGTTTACCATAAGCCGTGTGGGCTTTGAAGCGGATAATCCTTACTTCGACTGCGGTCCGTTTTTGGATTTTCAAGATTATGACAACAGAGGCATTTTGGATCTAAGTCCCCTTAGCAGATACCGTGATTTAAAGGACATATTCACGGAGGATTTCATTAATACTCCTTACAGTATTAGTGAATATACGGACGCCGAGTGGGACAGGGAATATTATGTGGAGGACGGAGTGTATTACACAAAATATACAGGCTCCCGCTTCCACACCGACGAGGAGGTCGAAAAGGAAAACGAGGCTATATATAAAGTCCAGCATATAGGGATCGAATTTATAAAGGAATACGGCACTTATGTAGACCCCGTATACAAGGCGAATTTTATGAAGCTCGGCAACGGAAGCTGTTGGGAAGTTTACAGCTGTCAGGTAGCCGCCGACACCACGGCTGTCATAGATGCGGAAACCTACGAGCTGCTTACCTGCGAGGATCTGTTCGGAGAGAACTGGAGCGATTATTTGGAGGAAAAGGACGGAGAGCTAAAGGATTATATTCCGATTAGCTGGGGTGTGGAAGACAAAAACGTTAACGCATATTTAATACATTTAGGAGATATGGAGATAATATCCGTTCCATATTCCGAGGTAAACCATAAATACATCAGCGAAAACGATTAAATCCTTTTATCCCCGTATTAAGGACGGGGATAAATTTTTGATATTGCTCCACCAATTAAATCTTGAAGAATTTTGCGCCGAACCCTTGCCGAAAGACAAGGAGCAATCCCGCAGGAATATGCGCATATTTCAAGGGATTGCGACGCAGTATTTCGGCAAGGGGGCAAGCAAAAAATTCAAGAGTTAATTGGGGAGCAATAATTTCGGGGTTGAGAAATTTTGCCGATTATGATAAAATAGATTACAGAAAAAACAGCAAAGGAAGTAAAAAAAATATGCCTTTTTCAGCAAAAACCCCCGAATTTCTTTTTGAAAATTATGCTCATGACAGCAAGGAATGGTTTCATGAGCATAAAAGCGACTATGAAAAATATGTAAAGCTGCCCTTTAAGGAATTGGTGGAGCGCTTAGAGCCGATTATGGCTAAAATCGACGATAAAATTTCCTGCGACCCTAAACGGCTCTCCCGCATCTATCGGGACGCAAGGTATTCAAGAGGGCAATCCGTTTTTCGCAATAACGCTTGGTACACCTTTTGCCGTACAAGGGAGGAGGCTACCTCTATGCCCTGTCTGTACTTCGGGGTGTCGCCTGCGGGCTTTGATTACGGCTGCGGGTATTATCACGCCTCCACCGCCAGCATGGAGGCTGTGAGAAGGCTGATACTCAGCGGGGACAGCAGCTTTGCTGCCGCAAAAGAGGCTTACAACGGGCAGGACGTATTTGTTTTGGGGGGCGAAATGTACAAAAAGGATCATTACCCCGAAAGATCCGAAGAGGATAAGCTGTGGCTTAACCGCAGAAACATTTGGCTCGGCTTCGACAGTGACGATTTTAAGACATTGTACAGCAAAAGCCTTTATAAAAAGGTCGGAGAGGATTTTTTGAAAATCGCACCGGTGTACAGCTTCTTTATGAAGGCGGAGCAGATCAGGGAGGATTGAGACCGACCCCGAACGGAAAGGCGGATTTTAAAGATGATGAATAATAAAAAGGGAGATATGACGCCCTTTGATATGAAGAAAAGACCCTGTAAGCAGTCTGTCCCGCTTTTGCCCTTGATATGGGGCGCTTCCTTTTTAATGACAAGAAAATACGGCTTGAAAATAAAACGGACGGATATGAAAAAAATCAAGCCGCCGTATTTGGTTATTTCCATGCATCAGGGCTTTTCCGATTATTATATCGCTCCGCTGTCCGTGTTTCCTCACAGAGCGAGCTATGTTTCGGATATGGAGGGGTTTGCGGCATTCGGAGAGAAGCTCTACCAAAAAATAGGCTGTATCGGCACAAGGCGCTTTGTTACGGACGTCAGCACCTTGTATAATGTAAAATATGCGCTTAAGCAAAATAAAAATATTGTCTTTCTCTTCCCCGAAGCAAGACATTCCAATGCGGGAACCACCTCTCTTCTGCCCGATAACTTAGGAAGGCTGGTGAAATATTTCGACGTGCCCGCAGCGGTGCTTTCCATTCACGGAAGCTATTTGGCTTCCCCCTTTTGGGACGAAGAGCACAGCAGGAAAACAAAAATGGAGGCGGAAATAAAGCCGCTTTTTACCAAGGAGGAGCTGGAAAAAATCACGGAACGGGAAGCAGCGGAAAAAATAGCCGCCGCCTTGCAGTATGACGAATACAAATGGCAGTACGACAATAAGATCAGGATAAGCTTTAAAAAACGCACAGAGGGCTTAAGCTCGGTTTTGTATCAATGCAAAAGCTGCGGAAAGGAATTTGTCACCTATGACAAGGGAACAGAGCTTTTCTGCGGCAGCTGCGGCGCTGCTTGGAAAATGACCGAGTACGGGCAGCTCAGAGGGTCAAAGGGCGATATGATCAACATTCCCGATTGGTATGAATGGCAGAGGAAAAATGTCGCCAAGGAGCTTCAGGAAAAGGATTACCGAAAGGAATATAAGGTCCTTGCGGAAGGACTGCCCAATGCAAAAGGCTTTGTTAAATTGGGCGAGGGAATTTTAGTTCACGGCAAAGAAGGATTTTCTCTTAATTTGTCGGATAAAAAAGAAAGGCTGTTCTTTTCGTCAAAACAATTGTACACTGTTCAAACAGAGTATAACTATAAAGGCAAAGGAAAATGCTTGGTGCTTTCCACAAAGGACTGCTGCTATTACCTGTACGGAAGAGAGCCTGAGTTTAATCCTACTCGGATTCAATTTGCGGCAGAAATAATTCACGCACGGATAAAAACACGGGGAGATAAATGCAATGACGGAATTTGTACAAATGAGTGAGGCAGATCTAAAGGGCTTAAAGGATTTTGCCGCACCGATATGGTACGAATGCTACGACGGGATCGTGGCAGCGGAGCATACCGAGATGCTTATTGAAAAGTATTTTGAATATGAAAATATAAAGAAGTTCATAAATGAAGGAACAATATATTTGAACATAGTTCAATATAATGCAAGGGCAGGATTTGCTGCCTTTTATCTTACCGATACCTATCTTTATTTAGACAAGCTTTATTTGCTGAAGGAATACAGAGGCAGGCACTTGTCATCGGAGACATTCCGTTACCTTGAAAGGAAATACGGGCTGCCGATCCGTCTAAACGTCAACAGAAACAACGAACGGGCAATAAGAGCATACAAGGGCAACGGCTTTTGCGTAATAAAGAAGGAGGAGATACCCCAAAAGGGAGGATTTGTCAACTGCGACTATGTTATGGAGAGAAGCGGGGGCAATTCATTGGGATAATACCCATATATTTGATAGGCTATTGAAATTTGTCCGAAAATATGTTATACTGATTTATGATCAAATCGTAGACTTGATTCAGACCTTGTCTGTTTTTTAAAGCGAAAACAATATAACATTGCAATCACCAATTTGGATAAAGGAGCAGTCGTCAAAATGAAAA
>JAMPBF010000142.1 GCA_023666805.1 Bacillota bacterium | reverse complement strand
CCCTACATTATACACGAAAAAATGCATTTCGTAGGGGAGGGTCTTGCCTGCAAGGAGACGGAAAAAAACCAAAGGGACGGCAAGGCTGCCGTCCCCAAAAGTTTTCTTCAAACCGCCCGAAAAACATAAAATTTTTCCTGCTATATCAACAAGCTGCACATTCTTTTATCCCTTTGTCTGCTGCGGCAGCTTAAAGCTGAATTCATATTCGCCCGCCGTCAATAAAACCTTTTCCATTATATGGGGCAGTTTTATCTCCGCCTCGCCGTTAAAGGGCACCTTAAATTTACAGCGCACCGTTCCGCTGTCCGCTATTTCCCAACCGCTGAAATATTCGCCTGCGGAGGAATCATATACTGCCTCCACGGACTTAATGTCCGCATTAAATTCGGGGGCGAATATCACTTTTTTAAATCCGCTGTGGACAGGGCGTATTCCCGCAGAATGACTGAACACCCATTCAAGCACCGACCCGTAGGCGTAATGGTTAAGGCTGTTCATACCCGTTCCAGAGATCTCTCCGTTTTCGTCAAGGCTATTCCAACGCTCCCACACGGTGGTTGCGCCTAATTTCACTTCGTTGAGCCAGCCGGGATATTCCTCATTTAACAGCAGCTTATATGCCAAATCGCCGAAGCCGTTGTCGGACAACACGCTGCAAAGTATAGAAGTACCCACAAAGCCTGTTTTCAGCTTGTCGTTATTGTCCTCGAACAGCTTGCGCAGCTGCTTTTTGGTTAGCTCCTCGTTGTCCGAGAGATGATATTTTAGGGTCAGCAGCAGGGCGGTTTGCGTTTTTATGCAGCAGCGTCCCGTTTTGCTGTAATATTCCTCCTTTACGGCATTAAACTGCTCATTGGAAAGTGCCTTGTACTCCTTTTCCTCTTTTTCTTTGCCTAAGACCCCTGCGGCTTTGGAAACAATATCCGCACTTGCAGCATAATAAATATTGGCTATAAATTCCTCGTCGGTGCCGCCGAAGGGATCGCTGAGATCGTCCTTTGGATTGTCTAAGGCAAGCCAATCCCCGTAATGGAAAACATACCGCCACCCGTGGTTATTTCCGTCAACCCTGCGGATATAGTCCACCCATGACCTCATACTGTCAAACTGTGCCTCCAAAATGCTCTTATCACCGTAAAAAAGGTATAGATTCCATGGGATAATGCAAGCGGCGTCGCCCCAAACGCAAGCCGAGCCCTTAATATCAAAGGCGGGAACGACGTCTGGGACTTTTCCGTCAAGTGATTTTTGTTCCAATGCCATATCGTAAAGATATTTCGCATAAAAAGCATAAGCGTCAGCAAGATACATTGCAGTGGCCGAAAACACCTGAGTATCCCCCGTCCAGCCCATGCGCTCGTCACGCTGGGGGCAGTCGGTGGGCACATCAAGGAAATTGTCTTTCATTCCCCGGCGCACGTTGGAAACAAATTTGTTTAAAAGAGGATTTCCCGTTTTAATATCGCCCCTTTGCTCTATGTCACTGTACAGCGCAAGCCCCGTAAAATCCTCTTTTTTAAGGTCGGGAATACCCTCTATTTTAACATAGCGATAGCCGTAAAAGGTAAAATGCGGGATAATATCCTTTTCCGTGCCGTCGGAAATATAGACATATTCCGATTTTGCGGTGCGGAGATTTTCGTTGTAAAAACAGCCCTTTTGCATTACCTCGCCTGTTTGTATGTGTATTTTAGTTCCCTTCGGCACATTGATATGCAGCTTAAAAATTCCCGTAAAATTCTGCCCCATATCCAATACCTGTTCCCCTTTGGGAGTACGGATAAGCTCCACAGGCTTTATATTTTCGTGAATAATAACGGGCAGGCTCATTCGGGGAGTAAGCTTTCCCTTTGGCGGTTCACAAAAAAATGCTTTTTCGGCGGGCGCTTCCGAAAGGGTATCGTTGACCTGCTCCCCATCGTAAATGCCCGAAAAAAGGATATTGCTCCTTCTTACCGTCCAGCTGTCGTCCGTTCCTATGGTTTCAACCGTTCCGTCCGCATATTCCAGCCTTACTTCCGCCACCAGCTTCCACTCGCTGCCGTAAAATCCTTTATCGCCGGGCTTTGAAGTAAATCCTATCCTTGACTTATACCAGCCCTCGCCCAGCAGCACCGAAAGAGTGCTTTTTTCGGTAAGCTGTTCTGTTATGTCAAAGGTCTGATACTGCACCCACTCGTTATAGTCGTTGCAGTAGGGCGCAAGGTATTCGTTCCCGACCCGTTCGCCGTTTATATAAGCCTCATACACCCCCAAGCCGCAGATGTAAAGTCTTGCGGCTTTGATCGATTTTTTGGGGGCAATTTCCTTTTCAAAAATAGGGTGTCTTTGCTCCTCATTGTTACAGGTGATCCACTTTCCCGCCCATTCATCGTTCATTTTTGAGGTTTCAAACCACCTAACTTCGCCGGTTTCTTCTTCGCCGATGTCGCTTTGCACGGTCACCTGCCAGTAATATCTAGTATAGGGCTTTAAGTCGATACTCACGGGAAAGCAAAGGCTGTCCGCATTGGCGTCAAAGCCCGTATCTATAACAAACTCGCCCTTTTGCAGCTTTTCAATGCTGTCGGCAACACAAATTCTTGCAGCCTTCTGCTTTTTGCCCTTTGCTCCCCTGACCTTCCACATAAAGGCGGTCTTTTCTGTTTTAAAACCAAGAGGATTTGTTAAGTGATTGACCTTTAAATCATAGAGTTCCATTAAATTGCTCCTTTCCTATACAAGCACCTCTACCTCGTGAATTTTTCCGTCACCGAAATCGGGTATTATATTTGACGCAGCTTCTTTTCCGTCAACACGGAGCTTTTTTCCTTTCCCGCAATTCTTGATAACTATATGATAATCCGCACCTCTGAAATGCCTTGTCATCTCCGCTTTATCCCACGACGAGGGAAAACACGGGTCGATCATAAGCCCCTTATAATCCGCCCTTACCCCCATAATGCCTTCGTACAGCCCCATTAAGCACCACGCCGAGGTTCCCGTTGTCCAGGACTGATAGGATTTTCCGTAGTAGTCGGGATTAGTGGAATAACAGTTGGTGAACACATAAGGCTCCGCTCCCGACCGTGACGAGGGATTTTTATCGCTGTCAGGCATTATCTTTTTTAAGGTTTCAAGAGCCTTGTCGCCCCTGCCCGTTTTGCAGTCCATAAGTATCTTAAAGCCAGTGGCGTGACAGTACACGCCGCCGTTTTCAAACAGCCCGGGCAGCATTCCCGACATTCTTCCCACATTGGGAGAATATTCTCTGTAAGGCGGCAGATTAAGGGGAAAGCCGAAATCGTGCTCCATTCTGTCTATCGAATTCAGCACCGTATCAAGCCTTGCGCCGTCGCAAATATCGGCAAGCACCGCCCACACCTGCGAATTGAGGTAAATTTTGCTGCCGCTGCTGTTTATTGAACCGATATTCTCCTTTGCGCTCAGCGCCCGCATATACCAGCTGCCGTCCCACGCTCTTTCATTCAGCGCCTTTTTAAGCATTTCATATTCGTAAACAAGTCTTTTTGAGTAAGCCGAATCCCCATAATGCTTCAAAAGCTCCGCCAGCTCCTTCAGCGCCAGGCAAAACTGCTCCGACAGCATAACCGATTCGGCTTCGGGGTCGGTGGTAATATTTAAAGCATCGTTCCAGTCGGCAAAATAGATCTTTACAAGTCCGTTTCGTCCCTTATCGGCAATCAGCCTGTCCACAGCCGCCTTTATATGCTCCAAAACGGAGGCTTCGCCGCCGTCCTGCCATTCTATGCTCTCGTCAAGCACGGAAAAATCCCCTGTTTCCTTAATAAGCCTGCAAGCTGCCCAAATTATCCAAAAGGGCTGGTCGGAATAACGTGTATCGTCATATGGATACCACGTCAAGACACCGTGTCCGTCCTTAAACTGGTGGCGCAGACATTCCAATATTTCTTCCCTTGCCTTATCCTGACGGTAATCCAGCAGCGCCGCTGCGATCTGTAAATTGTCCCTGACCCCCTTTTTGCCCACAATGCAAAAATCCGCCTGCTTTTTCAGCCAGTTGTTCATAATAAAGTTGATTTTTGTATCGGGTGTGCGAATGTTTAGAGAGCCGTATTTTTGAAAATAATATTCCTCCGCTTCGCTAAGCTGTCTGTCGGCAAGAACAGGGTCTTTGTACTGCCTTGTTACCCTGCGGGCTTCCTCGGGACCTTCGGCAATGCCGAAAAGAATTTGCAGCTGCTTTTTTTCCTTTGGAGCAAGCGTTATCTTATGCTGCAATACGCCGCCGAGGATAAACAAAGCCGCCTGCGAATTTGTACAGTCCTTGCCGTTTACCGCAATATCGGGGCGGGAAAAAAGTGCGCTTGTCGATGCGTCGGGCATAGTCTGAGTATTTTCCGAGCCGCAAAAGGCGGTCAGATCGCCGTCATAAGCAAAAGCCGGCTCGTTTGAGGACAAAAATCCGTTGTAACGCCTGTGAGGGGCAAAGGGGTGAGCGGAGGCGCAGTAGATACCGCTTAGCTCGCTGTCGTATTTTGTGTTCATACAGCGGTACATTTCATAATAGCGGGGATAGGAAAAGCCCTCCAAGGAAAAGCTCACCGCAGAAAACACGCTGATATTGCGTGCGGTATCTCCTTTGTTTTCCAAGGTCAGTGTCCATACCTCGTGAAAGCCGCTTTTTGGCACAAAAATTCTCCAGGAGGCGGCAATGCCTTTATATACGGACTGTAAGAGGGAATGCCCTATCGAATGGGTACAGCCGTAATCCTCCACGGGGGTATTAAGAGGGGAAAATCCGATGTTCCAAGCGTCGTTTTTATCGTCGTCGCGCAAAAAAACATACCGTGCATTATCACTGTTGATCTGACACATCTCCGCCTTTTCGCTCAAATAATAGCTACGCCCCTGTCCAGATTGAGATACCTGAACGCAGTATCTGTCCTCGTTCCAAAGATAGTTGTACCAATGCCTTGGGGGTGAAGGTGTTTTTATTATGCAGGAATTGCCGTTTTCGGAAAATTCATACAGCTCTTTCATTTTAAGTTACTCCGTTTTTTCGTATTTTTCAAGTCTTTTAAGCATAACAAGCAGGTGAGAGACCGCCCTTTCCAGATCGCTGCGTACCAGTCTGCCGTTTTCCAAGCCCTTTAAAATTTGCTCTATAACGGGCGGTCCTCCAGGCATTACTATGTCGTTGCCCGCCTTTACCGCCTCGGCGCCGTCAACCACCGTATCCATATCGCCCCAATCGCTGACGACTGCTCCCCGAAAGCCCCATTCCTTCCTTAAAATACGGGTGCAAAGGTCGCTGTTTCCCGCCGAAAGGATTCCGTTGATCTTGTTGAAGGAGGTCATTATACAAGCGATATTTGCGTTTTTCACCGACATTTCAAAGGGTTTTAGGTATATTTCCCTCAAAACTCGTTCTTCCAATACGGAATCCACAGCGTCGTAGTTTGATTTTGCGCTGCCTCTGCGGTAGGTTTCCTGTTCGTTTGCCGCAAAATGCTTGGGGCAAGCCAAAACAGGGTGATTTTTCTGCAAGCCGTTAATAATTTCGGCGGCGCATATCCCCGTAAGCAAAGGGTCCTCCGAAAAATATTCAAAATTCCTGCCGCAAAGTGGATTTCGGTGCAGATTAACGGCGGGTGCAAGCCAAATGTCAACGCCCCTTTCCTCACATTCCTTTCCCACAGCGTTCCCAAAGCGATACCACAGCTTGCGGTCAAAGGAACAGGCGATAAGCATTTCACAGGGAAACACGGTTTTCCCCACTCCTGCGGGTCCGTCCGAATAATGCGCCGAATGAATGCCGTATTTGGGAATTGCGGGGGAAACATAGCCGAGCCTGCCCGCAGGGCGGTCGTTTTTGGCGAGAGGACAACCGTTTTCATCATAAAGGGTATTGGGAAATTCTTCTTTACAAAAAGCGGAAAAGGGAATCCCCGGTCCGTAGCCCACGCAAAGGGCGGCTAATTCTTTTAATTTGAATTTTGAAAAATCAAAGGCGGTTTCGGAGAACGCTGCATAATCGGTCGAAATATCCTCTTTTGACACCGTAATTTCGCAGCTCGGCACGTCAGCACGCTCCGATTTATGCCGCAAAAATGAAATCCTTTCACGGTTGCTCTGCTTTAAGCTCAAGCGGTTTTCGCATTGCTCCACCGAAATATCCTCGGTTACCTTGATATTTCCGCCTATGTTAAGAAGATAAACGCCCTTTTCTATGACCCAAGCCGCCCTTTCCTCCTCATATACGGCAAGCTCTCTGAGGGGCAGGGCTATTTTGAGCGTCTCACCTTCCCCCGCCGCAAGCAGCTTTGTTTTTTCAAAGCCCCACAGCTTTTTTAAAGGCTGCTCACTGGCGGTATTTTTGGGGTAAACATAGATCTGCACCGTCTCATATCCTGCGGTGCTGCCTATATTGGTCACTTCAACGATTACCGACAATATGCCCTTGCTTTTTTCGGTTTTTATATGCCTTATAGAAAATTCGGTATAGCTAAGACCGTAACCGAAAGGGAAAAGCGGCTTTACCCCAAAGGCGTCAAAATAGCGATACCCCGTATATATGCCCTCGCGGTACACCGCTACGGGGCTTTTGTCAAAGCCCGTGCTGCCGTTTTCCTTCGGGTCAAGCCCGTAGCTCTCATAAGTAAGGGGATTATCCTTGTCAAAGGAAAAATCTCTTGCCGAGGGGTAATCCTCGTAACGCTCCGCAATTGTAAAAGCCAATTTTCCCGAGGGGCACACATTGCCGACGATGATATCCGCAAGAGCGCTGCCGCCGTCCTCTCCCGCAATTCCCATAAAAACAACGCCTTT
>JAMPBF010000141.1 GCA_023666805.1 Bacillota bacterium | reverse complement strand
ATTGCTGTTATAGCCGCCCGCCAGTCCTCTGTCTCCTGCGATAACGATAAACAGCCTGTTTTCCACCTCTCTCTTTTGAGTAAAGGGGGAGTCGAAGTCCTTTTTGGACTCGGCGATTTCCGTCATCATTTCGTAGAGCTTTTCAAAATAAGGTCTGCCCGATTCGGCTTTTTCCTTGGCCTTTCTCAGCTTGCTGGAGGCTACCAATTCCATTGCCTTGGTGATCTGCATTGTGGAGCCGACGCTCTTTATGCGGCGCTTTATCGCCTTCATATTTCCTGATGCCAATTTATCACCGACCTTTTAATAGTATTTTTTCGGCAGTATATTTTCCTTGCAGAAGAAGCATAACAGAGCAAACGCCAAATTAAGCACTGATATAGACAATGCTACTATACTTATTGCTAAAGCGGCTTTTTTCATATCGATACCGTCCTTTCCTGACTGCAAAATAAAATTTTCTGCCATTATTTTTACCTGTTTTTACGCTTAAATTCCTTTACCGATTGCTGAATTTGTAGATCTTATCGGGATTTTCATCAAAAAAGGCAACGACCCTGCTAAGCTCCGCTGTCGCCTTTTCCTCGTCGGGAAAATAGGCGCAGGTAACTCCGCCGGACATGTTCACCAAGGCGGTGGTTCGGGAAAACGCCACTATAGCGTATTTCTTATCCTTTCCGCCTACATTTTTCTGAACGGAAAAATATCTTGCGTCCACAAGCTCTTTTCCTTCTCCGTTTAAGATCCACATAATATAATCCTTTCGCTTTTTAATTAAAGGCTCTTTACAAATTCCTCGGTGAAGGAAGCAAGAACAGCTTTCAGTTTCTCCTCGTTTTCGGGGGAGATGACCTTTTCGTTCTTGATGCCGTCGGTGATGTCGCTGTGGTTGTCATGAATGCTTTCAAGCAAAGCCTTTTGGTACTCGGAGGTCTTTTCGGTGGGTACTTCCTTGAGGTAATCGTTGGTTACCGCATAAATAATGATGACCTGATCCTCTACCTTTAAGGGAGAGCCCTGAGGCTGCTTCAGCACCTCTACTATCCTTTCGCCCTTGGCAAGTCTTGCCTTGGTGTCGGCGTCCAAGTCGGAACCGAACTGCGAGAATGCCTGCAATTCCCGGTACTGGGAGTACTCTAACTTTAACGAGCCCGAAACCTTCTTCATAGCCTTTATCTGCGCATTGCCGCCTACACGGGATACTGAGATGCCGGGGTTAACGGCAGGTCTGATACCGCTGTTGAACAGCTCCGTTTCAAGGAATATCTGTCCGTCGGTAATGGAGATAACGTTGGTGGGGATATAAGCGGAAACGTCGCCCGCCTGTGTTTCGATAATGGGGAGTGCGGTAAGCGAACCGCCGCCGTATTCCGCAGTAAGGTTTGCGGCTCTCTCCAAAAGTCTGGAGTGGAGGTAGAATACGTCGCCGGGGTATGCCTCACGTCCGGGGGGTCTTTTAAGGAGCAGGGAAAGTGCGCGGTATGCAACGGCGTGCTTTGACAGATCGTCGTATACTATCAATACGTCCTTGCCCTTTTCCATAAAGTATTCGCCCATTGCGCAGCCCGAGTAGGGCGCTATGTACTGCAAGGGAGCAAGCTCGGAAGCGGCAGCGGATACTACGATTGAGTAATCCATTGCGCCTGCTTTTTTAAGCTGCTCAACTACCGTTGCAACGGTGGAGGCTTTTTGTCCTATTGCCACATAGATACAAATAACTCCCGAATCCTTTTGATTTATAATGGTGTCCACTGCGATAGTGGTCTTGCCCGTCTGCCTGTCGCCGATGATCAGCTCGCGCTGACCTCTGCCGATGGGGATCATGCTGTCGATAGCCTTGATACCCGTCTGCAAGGGCACGTTTACAGGCTCTCTGGTAATGATACCGGAGGCGATTTTTTCAATAGGTCTGCGCTCGTCGGCAACTATAGCTCCCTGACCGTCAATAGGGTCGCCCAAGGGGTTTACAACTCTGCCCAAAAGCGATTCTCCTACAGGTACGGAGATGATCTTTCCGGTGCGCTTTACCGCAGCACCCTCCTTGATGTCGTCGTCGGGACCCAACATAACTGCGCCTACGGAGCTTTGCTCCAAGTTAAGCGCCATACACTGTACTCCGTTGTCGAACTGCAAAAGCTCGTTCATCATACAGTTTTCCAAACCGTGGATATTTACGATACCGTCACCCACCGTTACTACCGTACCGGTGTCGGTGAGGGAAATTTTACTGTCAAATTCCTTTATTCTGGATTTCAGTATTCCCGTTATTTCTTCGGGGCGTAATTCCATTTGTGACCTTCCTCCCTTCGGTGGTCTTTTTTTGGATATTTGGATTTTGCGTTAATTTCGGCTTCAGCCGTCAAATTTTCCGGCAAGCCGCTGTCTTGATCAGCCTATAAGCTGTGAAAGACTTTCCTTAAGATTTTCCAATCTTGTTTTAACGCTGCCGTCCATGCGGGTGTCGCCGTAGTCCACTACGATTCCGCCCATTAATGAGCTGTCGGTCTTTTCCGACATCTCTATTTTTTTCCCGGTTATTTCCGCCATTTTCTTTTTAATCTTTTCACGCTGTTGATCGTCAAGGGGATAGGCGGTGGTAACGGTGATTTCCGCTATGCCTAACCTCTCGTTGCACAGATTGGAAAAAGCAGAGTTGATCTTGTCGAAATAATCCCAACGCTTTTCTTCGGTTACTACGCAAAGGAAATTATACAGGAAGTGGGATATTTTTCCCTCAAAAGCTTCCTTTAAAACCTCTAACTTTTCACCTACCGCCACTGCGGGGGAATCCATCAGCTTTTGAAAGCCGTCGCAGCTCCCGGCGATTTCGTTTACCGCAGCCAGCTGCTTGCGGGCTTCCTCAAGATTTTTCTCGGGATTTTCCCTATCTGCTTCAACAACAGCCTCGAAAAGAGCCAAAGAGTAGTTTTTTTCCACTGCTCCCGTCATATCAGTCCTCTTTTCCTACGCCAACAAGAAAGCTGTCGATAAGCTCGGCGTTGTCTTTCTGAGATATTTCCTTCTCGCAAACCTTGGAGGCGGCAAGAACCACCACCTCGGAGATTTGATCCTTGACATCGTTGAGCGCACGGCGTTTTTCCTGTTCAATGCTTTCCTGAGCCTGCTGCTTAATGCGGGCAGCATTTGCGTTTGCCTCGGCCATGATTTCGGCCTCTCTGTCGGAAGCCTTTTTGACGGCGGCAGCCACGATCTTATCAGCCTCGTCCTTGGATTCCCGAAGCTTTTTGTCGTAATCCGCCTTTGCCTGCTCCGCCTCTTTTTTGGCATTCTCGGCAGCGTCAATATCGGCGTTTATCGCTTCCCGCCTTTTGTCCATAATCGCCATTACCTTATTATGCAATAAGAAGCGATACAGCAAAAAGATTATCAGCGTATTGATCAGCGTAAAGACAATGGTGGATGCATTAATATCCACAAGGGGAAGAAAGGTCTGCGCCGTTTCCGTGGTTTCGGCAAGCAGTTCCATATACATATAATCAGTCCTTTCATTGTTTTCGGACTAAACAGTCCTTTGTCCGAACGGATTTTCCCTTATTATAACTGACCAATAAAGGGGTTGGCGAACATGAGCAGCAGCGCCACAACCAGTGAATAAAGACCGGTGGTTTCCGCCAATGCGTCGCCGATGATCATGGTTCTTGTTACGATACCCGACGCTTCGGGCTGTCTTGCAACCGCCTCAACTGCCTTGCCGCCGCAGAAGCCTTCACCGATTCCGGGGCCCAAACCTGCGATCATAGCCAAACCTGCGCCCATTGCAGAAGCGCCCAATATTATTGCTTTTGCCATTTCCATAAAGTATGTTCCTCCTGAAAATTTTTTGTTCTTTTATATTTTTCCCGATGGGGAGAAAAACCTAAATTAAAAGGATTGTTGGACGTACTTTGAGCTTTAGCTCAAAGTACTATTTATAAAATAGCAGCACATGTCCAATAATCCGGTTTTGCGAAGCAAAATTTCGGACTTCGTCCGAAAAGGATTGTTGGACGTACTTTGAGCTTTAGCTCAAAGTAATATTTATAAAATAGCAGCACATGTCCAATAATCCGTGTTTTTTTGGTGTCTGTCTTAACGGCGCTGCATCGTGCAGCGCTTGGGACAGACACACGCCGCTTCCTGCGGCTGCGAAGCAAAATTTCGGACTTCGTCCGAAAAGGATTGTTGGACGTACTTTGAGCTTTAGCTCAAAGTACTTTACTTTAGCATTCAGCCATAGCCACATAACTCATAGTCAGCGTTGTAAAGATATACGCCTGAACCACCGACGAAAACAGGTCGAAGTACAGCGACAGGATTGCGGGAAGTCCGATAGAGAACACGCCCGCCGCAAACTGTCCCAAGGCAAAGTAGATAAGTCCGCCGATTACAACGCCCGACAGAATGTTGGCGAAGTGACGCAGCGCCTGTGACACGGGGTTTGCGATCTCGCCGATAATGTTAAAGGGAAGCATAAAGGGCATAGGGTCTACAAAAGCCTTGAAAAAGCCCTTGACGCCGCCGGTCTTAAACTTGTTTCTCTGTACCAAAACAAAGGTTATGAGCGCCCATGCGCCTACCACCGACAGATCCGACGTGGGGGATCTGAGTCCCAAAAGTCCCATGAGGCTGGAGCACAGAGAGAAGCAGAACAATGCGCTTATGTAAGGCGTGTATTTTTTGTAGCTTATACCCATGGAGTCGTTTACCATTCCGCTGAACAGACCCACTATGTATTCGGCGATGACCTGCCGTCTCGATTCGGGTCTTACCTTGAGATTTCTGCCCAAGATAAAGAACAGAACGCCTAAAATCACCATTACGATCCATTGAACGACTACCGTTTCCGACAGCTTGACGGTAAAGCCGCCCAAATCAAATTCCGCCGACTGAAGAGGGCCGTTTACGGTAAAGGCCGACAGTCTTGCTCCCATAAAAAATCACAACCTTTCAAAAATTTATCAAATAAAAATATTTTTTAAAAATTATCCAAGCTTGGGGGATTTTTTCCTGCCAAGAGATATTTTACAGTATAGTGGATTTTCGGTATAAACAAAGGCAAAAAGGCGGGGATCAAATCTATTATCTTCAGCCACATCGCCCCCCCGAGGCAGATAAACAGACCGATATACCGCAGCCCGTAATACATGTTGGCGTGAAATTTCCCCTTTTTTGCATCGGACTTGGTCACCGTGGATAAAGCCCCTGCCCCTGTCAAAATAAAGTTTGCGACAAAAAGTACATCGCCTAAAGCAAGCCCCGTAAACGCTCTCCAAGTGATCCCCTCGAATAAGCCGTAAAGGGCGATCCCCACCAAAATTGCGCCGTTTATTATCAGAGCGGCGGGAATCATATCCTTAAGCTCGCTGTAAGCGGGGTTTTTCGGTTTTCTTTTCATAAACGCTCCATGCACGGTGAACGTCGGCGAACCTGCGATCCGCCTTCGGATCACCAGTCGTGATCCCTGCTGTCATGGCTGAGGGGGGAGGTTTTTTCCCGCTCCTCCTTATTGTCGTACATTTTAATGATTTTTCTCAGATAAGTGCCTACCGACGAGATCATGGTGATTATTCCCAAAAGAATAAATACTATCGTAAGCCGGTCCGGAAGCTCAAACCGTTTCACCAGCCATGAGCCGCCCCAAATAAACAGAACCAGCGGGATTATCACCATAAAGCCCACTTGGCTTACAATGGCGTAGGCGGAAAGGGGATTGCCCTTTTTGCCTCCCATCAGCCTATCATTTCCTCCAAACGCCAGCCGTCGGCGGTTTTAAGCATTTTTACGGTTTTTTCAACATCGGCGCCCGCACTGTCCTTGAGGGTGACGGCAATGCTGCACTCGGTTTCGGAAAGGGCGGTGCAGACATATTGTACGTCAGCCCAAGAATTTCCCTCCTCGGTGGAGGCGGTAAAGTCGGCGGAAAGCCCCAGCTCGCCGTTGTCGTTGCCGTAAACCGGACCGTTTCCGAAGGGATCGGTGAGAAGCTTTTGAGCCACCTCATCGGTATATACGGATTTTACATAGTCGCTGAATTTGTCAAAATTTTCAAAATCCGAATTGCTGCAAGTATAAAAGCCGTCCTCGGGCTTATTGCCGTAAGGCTCGGGATTTACCGTCATGCCGTAGGTGAAGTATTGGTAAATTTTGTAGTTCTTTTGAAGCAGGTCGAAGGCCCCTTGGCTCATCTCGTTTATAACATCGTCGGAAACGTTTACCGAGGGGGCGTTATTGGGAGCGCCGGTTGCCGCAGGATTTTCGTTATTGCTTCCGTTAAAGGTGATTATCACAAATATTACCGCTGCGATCGCCAGTATGACCGCAATGCAGGTAATTACAAGTGAAGAGGTGCTTGAAGATTTCTTTTTAGTAGCCATAAAATTCTCCGGTTCAGTATTTTTTTATTTTATGCAGAAATTTTAAAGGTTCATAGTTAGCATTATACTATAATCGCTAAAAAATTTCAAGTGTTATGAGGAATTTTTTGTAAAAATATAAAAATTTTAGTCCTTGGTCAGCTGATTTTTTGAGCAGACGGCAGGGCAAACAGGCAATTTACCCGTTCTGCGGCGGTTTTTGCGCCGCAAATGCACTGTTTATGCGTTTTTCAGCGCTTTAACCGTTTATTGTTTTTAATTTATGCTTTGGCAGAACGCTAAAGATGCACTGAATTGTTTTCCCAAATTTGGATATACTACCCTGTACAAGTGAAATTCAGCTTTATACTGTTCCGCTTTAAAGAATGAACAAAGTCTGTATTTAAATCGGGACCGGTATTATTCAAGGAGCTTTTTATATGGAAAAAACGGAGATCATAAAC
>JAMPBF010000140.1 GCA_023666805.1 Bacillota bacterium | reverse complement strand
AACGTTTTCAAAGCTGCCGCAAACCTGTTCCGCAAGCCTTTGCTCCGATTTTGTCAGATAATAGTCGTCATAAAGCCTGCGGTCGCATTCCTCGCCGCCCGAGCTCCTGCCTATCACCAATAAAGCCGTGCTGCTGTGAGCAAGAGCTTTTGTCATCAGCTCCTCCGAAATCTCGTATTCCTCAAATGGGGCGTGATATTTGCCGAAGATCTCATAGGCAAGACCGCTGTTTCCCGTTTTTATCAGGGTGTCCCAATCTATGCCATCGTCGGGTTCTTTTTTTGCACATTCGCGGTAAAGCTCCGACAGCTCCTCTTGCGGTTGCAAGCCGACTTCATAAAGGGAATCCAGTATACATTTTCCCCCGCCCTGCACCGCTCCCGAGCCGCTGCCCGAAAAAACGGTTTTGACCTGCGCTCTGCCGAATACCGAAACCTTGCTTTTCTGCGGCAGCGGCAGAATATTGCCCTCGTTTTTCAAAAGGACGATGGAGCCCTCCGCCAGCTCACGGCATATCCTTTTCATTGCCCTCACCTCTTATTCAACTCTTGCTTTTGCGTAAAAGCTGCGTTCCTTGCCGTTTATAAGCACGCTTTCGGTAACGGTGTATTCCCCTTTAAGCCGTATATCCTCGCTTGAAGAGCCTATCTCCACAAAAAAACGCCCCTTTTCGATCTTCCACTGCATATTTATATCAAGAAACGCCATTTGATCCGCTTTTACGGTAAAGGTAACTCTGCGGCTTTCTCCCGCTTCAAGGGAAATACGCTTAAAGCCCGCCAATTCCTTTACGGGACGTGTCATTGAGGCATACTCGTCGATAAGGTACAGCTGTACGACCTCATCTCCTGCCAGCTTTCCGATATTTTTTACAGTAAAGCCTATCTCCACGCTTGCATCGGGGGCGATCTCTTTTTGGGAAATTCTTATATCGGAATATTCAAAGTCAGTATAGGACAATCCGTGACCGAAATAATAACGTGGGGTATGGGGCAAATCCACATAATCCGCAAAGCCTATGCTGCCGCTTTGGTGCCATGCAGAGCCGTTGGGGTGGTTGTAGTAAACGGGTATCTGCCCTGCGTTTCTTGCAGCGGTAACAGGCATTTTTCCGCTCGGATTGTAATCTCCCAGCAAAATATCGGCAGCGGCAATCGCTCCCGTTTCCGAGGGAGCCCATGCTTCAAGTATGGCATTTAAGCACTCGTCCGCCGTATCGGAGGAAATAGGCCTGCCGTCAAAGTGAACGCCCACAACTGGCTTTCCGAGTGCGGCTGCCTTACGGATAAAAGAGTCTTGACAGGGCGGCAGATTTATATTCGATGCGTCAATGCCTTCGCCCATCGAGGACATTGAGCAGGTGCCGTAGCGTCCGCCTAAGGTAAGTATGACCGCATCGGCATTTTCGGCAGCTTCTAACGCTTCCTCAAAACGGCTTTCGTCTGTTCCCGCAATGGGGTAGCCGTAGGCGTAATATATTTCCGCCTCGGGCAGTCTGTCTCTAAGCTCCTCCAAAAGGCTCTTGCAATGGGGCTTTTGATGCTTTACTATTGCCAGCAGATCGGGAGTTTCGTCCGACTGTATATTTGTCCCGGGAACGGTCACGATCTTATCGGGTTCCGTCTGCACCGAGCCGCTTACCCCCGCAATGGAATTTGCCGCCGCAAGGGTGGATTCCTGCATGGATACCTGCGTATAGCCGCCGAACATTTTGTTGGCAAAGGCGGCATGCGGTCCGATAAGGGCGATCCTTTTTATATTTTTTGACAAGGGCAGCGCACCGTCGTTTTTTAACAAAACCATGGATTCCCTTGCCGATTTAAGGGACAGCTCTGCGCCCTTCTTATCCTCCAAAATTTTATGCAGCTCCTCGCTCTCCGCCGCAAAAGGACTGTCAAACAAGCCCATGCGGAATTTTGCCGTAAGCACTTTCAGCACCGCACGGTCAAGCACCGCCATATCCGCCTTGCCCTCTGCAAAGAGTTCCTTAAGCTTATCGTTAAAGCCCGTAGGCGAGGGCAGCTCCATATCCATTCCCGCTTTAAGGCAGCGCAAGCCCGCTTCCTCATAGCTTTCCTCCAAGCGGTGAACGCCGTGAACGTTGCCCACCGCACCGTAGTCACTGACCACCACGCCCTCAAAGCCCATGTCCTCACGCAGCAGCTTTTGCAGATATTCCTCCGAAGCGGACACCGATTCTCCGTTTATGGTGCAGTAACAAGGCATTATTCCCTTTAAGCCCGATTCCGATATTGCTGCCTGAAAGGGCTTTCCGTAAATTTCGCGGAGCAGTCGGGGCGGGGTGTCGCTGTTTGTGCCGTGTATACCGCCGTGGGAATTGTGGAAGGCAAGAAAATGCTTCGCCACGCTTTCGGGTCGCCGTCCCGACGCTTCGGTGCTTTGTATTCCTCTTGTGTACGCCGCTCCCATAGCGGCGCACAATGTCGGGTCCTCTCCGTAGGTCTCGCCCTGTCTGCCCATTCGGGAATCTCTCGAAACGTCCAGCACGGGAGCAAATATGTGGGTAATGCCCATAGCCGCCTCCTGGCTTGCGACTATCCTTGCTATTTCCTCCTCAAGCTCGGGGTCAAAGCCCGCCCCTCTGCCTATACCCGCAGGAAAGCTGGTGCAGCCTTGGAAAAAGCCGCCGCAAAGTCCCTCCATATGAAAAATTGCGGGGATATGATGAGGACTTTGCTCCATTACAAGCTCCTGTACGGTGCGCTGCCACTTTATAACGTCCTCTGTGGTTTCCATGCCCCTCATTTCCAAGGTGCTTACCTGACCTATCCCGTATTTCGCCTGTTTTCTCAGCCCGTCAAAATTGTATGTATCCTCTCCAAAGGGAAAAATACAGCTTAGCTGGGCAACCTTTTCATTTATGTCCAACTGTTCCAAAAGCAATTTTGCCCTTTCCTCGGGTGACAGTGCCATATTTAAATAATTTTTTTCTGCTTGCATATTAGCCTCCTGTTTTGGTTGATTTATTTAACAATTTATGATACAATATCGTAAAGGAAGTGAAGCGATGGATTATATAGCGATTTGCAAAGCCTTCTGCGGCGCCACCGGCATACCCGCCAATTTGAGAACAAGGGAAACGGGAAAGGTAATTTTTTCTTCTCTTGCGGATATGCTGGAATATAAGATCGAGGGGGTATGGCTCACCTTTTACGAGGAAACAAACCCCGTATTCTGCCGCCTTTCTCCCGAAATAGAATACGGATTGGTGCGGATAGAGGGTACTGAATACGATATGGTCATCGGTCCCGTGTTCGGCGTTACCCCAAGCGAAAAGGTCATAAGCGCCTTTCTTGTGGAGGCGGCGGTGCCTGCCGCTTATAAGGAGCGCATAACCGAATATCTTATGGCTATACCGAGAATAAGCCACGCAAGGTATACCTGGCTGCTGCTTATGCTGCATATGTGGCTGAACGGAAAAAACGTGGAGCCGCAGCAGTTTTATGCAAATATGGGTTCCGAGACTGCCGCCGAGCACGTGGCAAAGGAAGCGCTGGAATCACGGCTGCAAAATATGGAAACCGTTAACCTGCACAATTCCCAAGGCTTTGAACGCCGCCTTTACGGTACCATACGGGACGGCGATCTGAACGGACTGAACAAGCTGCTGACCTCGGAGCTTGACGGACTAAGGGAGGGACGGCTTGCCGCTTCGCCTTTAAGACAGGCGAAAAATCTGTTTATAGTCAATACAGCGAGAGTGGTTTCCCTTGCCGCCATTCCCGGCGGTCTTGGGGCGGAGGAGGCCAATCAGCTGATGGATACCTATATTCAGGAGTGTGAGCAGCTGCAAAATATCGATGCAGTCTACACTCTGCAAGGCGCAATGATGCGGGATTACTGTCGGCGAATACGGCTTTCCAAGCTGCCAGAGGGCATTTCATCCGAAATATTCGAGTGTATAAATTATATTCGGATAAACACCAATTCCCAAATATCCGCAAAGGACATTGCCGACCACATTGACCGCAGCACCTCATACCTGTTTAAGCGTTTTAAGGCGGAAACAGGCAAGACGGTGAACGATTTTATCACCGAATGTAAATTGTCGGAAGCAAAAAAGCTGTTAAAACACAGCAACAAGACCCTTGCCGAGATCTCAAATTACCTTTGCTTTTCAAGCCAGTCATATTTTCAAAGCGTTTTTAAGAAGGAGTTTGGCGTAACTCCCTCCGAATACAGAAAAAACGGAAAAACATAGAAATCAGTAGAAGAGCGTGCAGCCTGTCGGGTGACTGCACGCCCTTTTATCATATCAGTCTAAAATCTCCAGCTTATACTGAACGGCGGAGATCGCTCCGTCCAATTCAAAGATCACTTTGCCGTTAAGGGTATTGCCTTTTATTTCGCCTATAACCGCTCCCGTCGGGTCAAGAGCCGTAAGAGATGCGCTGTTTGCCGTTACCGCAATACTGCCCTCCAAGGTATCCGCATACAGCTTGCCCGCAAAACGGATCTCCGTCACCGAGTAGCCCGGGAACAGCTCCTGTCCCTGCTTCATCTCGGTTTCGTCCATTCCCGTATTGCCCATAGCGGTGAGGATAAATTCCTTCGCCTCGGACAACTCCTTTTTGTCCTTTGGCAGCAGGGAGACAGAAATGCGCCCGTTTTTCGCACTTACATTTATTTTATCGGAAAGATTTATGATTTCAACGGGTGCGCCGCTGAAATATGCGCAGTAGGGCGTAGCTACCGTGAAACGTGAATTGTCGGGATCGAAAGTAATCTCCTTTGTGTCGGATATAAGCTTGCCCTCAACATAGCCGCTGCCCTCGGGCAATAATCCCCACTCTTTGAACGCCTTATCCGCAAGCTCGGCAAAGTGACGGTAATCGCCCATTCCCGTAGCGGCGGCGATATTGTCGAACACAAGCGCCTGCTCGCCGAGATGTACTCCCGATTCCATTTCCCTCGTTCCCTTTGCCGCCTCGGAAAGACGAATCGGTTCAAGGCTTCTTCTCCAAGCGTCTCGGTATGGCGACCAAGCGTAGTATACGCCGTGTTTAGCCTCCGAAAGATTGCCTATATTGAGATGTCCTGCATTAAATGCAACGTCCGCATCGCCCTGATAGCTGTCGCCGCCGTCCAGGAAAACGTTTCTCATCTTCATTATATAGGGCAAAAATGCGCTGGGCATGGAATGGAAATTGGGCAGTGTCCGCAGGTCGTTTTGCGTGTACACAATATCCGCTCTGACATTTGACGGTGCAACAAGACCCTTGAGAAAGACCTCCGCCATAAATCCCCACTGGCAAATTACCGCAGGGTCGTTGTAGCAGTCGAAAACGTTAAGTATCTCATCGGCGGGCTGATCGTCCCAATTTTCCGAGGTATGATGATTGTAGAGTATCAATCCGTCCCAATCGTTAAGGCAGGCGTAAGCAACGGTCTGCACCACGGCGGTGGAATGAAAGGGGTGAAGTCCGTATTCGTTCCACTCGCTGAGCATAAAGGGCTTTCCGTTTACCACCGCCAGCGATCCCAAGCTTAAAATAGTGGTGGCAAGGCTGCCTATTCCTCTTTGCATTGTAAGCGGATCGGTGGAAACATACTCCACGGGACCTGCCGCCATATAAATGTTGTCCTCCCGGAAGGGCGGCATGGGGTGATTGACGTAGGAATTGTTTTCCATAAGATCGCCGTCGCTGTGTCCGTAAACATCTGCGGCTCCGCCGAGGAGATTGCTGCAAACAATGGGGGCTTTAACACCGAGGGAGCGCACATAGTCCTTCATTCTCTGATAAAATTTACGGTTCATCAGAATACCGAATTCCATATAATCGGCATATCGGGGCGGTGAATTATCGGCGTCCCACTGTCCCATAGGCTCGTTAGGCGGCTGAACAAAGCCTCCGGGAACGGTTTTCACCGTTCCCTTTTCGGGATCCTCATCGTCTTTGAGAGCACACACGCCCTCAAAGGTCCACGCCTCCGCAAGACGGCTGCGGTTATGGTATTTCATCAGCAGATAGTCGTTAAAGCGCTTTTGCCTTTCATCACGGTAGGGCTGTAATTCGGGATTCCAATCGGTGTCGTCGGTAGCCTTGATCGCCGATTCCTCGTTGGTAAGCTGTACCGTGATAACGGCGGGATCCTCGGCTAAGGAAAGCCCCGTATAAGGGTTTTTGTGGGTCAAAAGCTCCTTGGCATATTCCTGCTGCCTTTGAGTCAGCGCCTCGTTTATTACGGGGTAGCACTTTGCGGTTGCGGGAAAGCCTGCGGGATAATCCAGCCCGTCGTCGGGCAGAAAGCTTCTTGCCACAAGCAGATCAATGTGTAGATAAATGCCCTTTTCCTTTAATTTGGCAAAGAAATAGTCAAAGCGGTCAAGCCCCTCTTTGTTAAAGCTGCGTGTATTGCCCTTTTCGTAGTCAAGCAGCGGTGCCTCCTTAGGTGCGCTCCATGTGCAGGGCTTTTCGCCGATTGCCGCATCGGCGGCGTGAAGTCTTATAACATTCACGCCCATTGAGGCAAAGCGGGCAGCCATTTTTTCCGCAGTCAAATGATCGGGCATATTGGAGCGGGCTGCAACGTTGAAGCCGAGAAATCTCGCTCTTGTACCGTCCTCAAAATAAAAGTGTCCTTTTTTTGCGGAAACAAAGCCGTGCTTGCCTGCGGGAGCGTCCAACAGGTAGGAAAAATCAAGGGAATTGATATTTGGCTCTGCCTTGTGTATTCTGATATGCTGTTTCATAATGTGCTCCTTTAAATTACTTCTTGGCTTTTTTGGCAGCTTTTGCTTCTGCCTTTGCCTTTTTTGCAGCTGCCGCTTCAAGGTATTTGCGGTTTTCCGTTTCAAAGTCAAGTCCCTTTTTAGCGCACTGTTCTTTAAGGTCGGAAATTCTGTCCTGCTCGCGCTGAGCTTCGGCAGCCTCGTTTTCACG
>JAMPBF010000013.1 GCA_023666805.1 Bacillota bacterium | reverse complement strand
AATTACCGCTTAGCGTATATAATAATAATATAATCTGTTTCGGGGCGGAGTGAAATTCTCCACCGGCAGTAAAGTCTGCGACCTTTCTTAACGAAAGCTGAATCGGTGAAATTCCGATACCGACGGTATAGTCCGGATGAAAGAATCAGAAATGCTTAAGACATTTTCGCCCCCGCTTTATGTGGGGGTATTGCTGTTTGGGCGGTTTTGCGCCGACAGCAATGCCCTCGTATATATCGGGGGCATTGCCGTTTATTGCGGCAATGCCGTCGGCGGAAAAGCGAAGGCACCCAAAATCACGCAGATTATGGAAAGGTGATTTTATGACAACTCAAACAGCGAAAACCAACACAAACAGAACCCGAACAAATATCCGCAAATTGGCGGTGATCGCCATGCTGTCCGCCTTGGCGGCGGTAATACAGCTGCTGGAGATCCCTGTTCCGATGCTGATACCCGAGTTTGTAAAGCTGGATTTTTCCGAGCTTCCCGCTCTCATAGCCTCCTTCGTGGTATCTCCATGGGCGGGAATACCCGTCTGCCTGGTCAAGAACCTGATAAAGCTGACCACCACCTCCTCCGCCGGCGTAGGCGAGCTGGCGAATTTTCTGATAGGAATTTTTATGGTGGTTCCCGCAGGTCTTATCTACCGGCACAAAAAGACAAAAAGATCCGCACTTATGGCCTGCCTTGCGGGCTGCCTTATCAGTGCGGCGATAAGCGTATTTGTTAACTATTTTATCAGCTACCCCGTATTCTATCGGTTTATGGCGCCCGAGGAGGCGGTATTGAACGCATATCGGGCAATACTGCCAAGCACCGAAAATATTTTCCAAGCGCTGCTTATTTTCAATATGCCCTTTACATTTGTGAAAATGCTTTTGGACTCCATAATCACCTTTGCGGTGTATAAGCCGCTGTCTAATGCGCTTAAGAGGGTCTGGTGAAGGCTTTCCGTCTTGCAGACGGCTTTGGCGATTTTTACGCTATGCGTATTTCACCCGATGATTAACGGCTTGCGCTGAAGGCGCAAGCCGTTTGTTTAAGACATATAGCTTTCCTTGGCTGCACCGACGCACCGTTCAACCGCCTGCCGGGGCAGATCCTCAAAATCTCTCATGATGACGCCTATGGCTTCGTCCAAGGATTCGTCCTTTTCGTAGTAGAGGTTCTCAAGGGTTTTTTCCGCCTTGTGATAGCCCTTTATCCTTGCCAGCTTGCGAGCGTGCAGGAAGATGACCAATGCGGCAATCAGCGCTATAAATCCGCCTATCGCTATAAATATCACCGAGGTCTGAACTCTCGCCAGCTCCTCTAAGTCCGTCGAGCTCGGAGCGGCGGCATTATTTTTTACCTTGGACGACAAGATCTGTTGGGTGATAAAATCAAAGCCGCTGAACAATCCCGCATCAAAGATTATAGAAAGAATGATCCCTGCGCCGTAGTAGACCTTGCTGTCTAAAAGCCTCATCCTGCCGTTGCCTATCCACGCTACCAGCAAGGCCGCCAAAGGCAAAAGCAGAGCGATAATATCGGTAAAGCCGCTGAGCCCCGGATTTTGCGATATGATTACGCCCAAGCCAATAACCGAAATCGCTATCGGTATCAGCCAAATCAGAGCGAACTTTATCTCCCTCGGCTCGGGTATCTGTTGATCGAAGCCCCTGTACTTCGACTTCATACTGCTGCGGAAGCTTAGACATTCCTCGGCTTTTTGGGAATAAGGTCCGCCGCTGCTTAGATCGTGGCTCTTAAAGGCGGCACGGCAGCGGTCGGTAAGCTCGGCTGTTCTGAGCTTGCCCTCTTGGCATTTGTCAAGAAAATCCCCCACGTCGTAGTTTTGGTGAGTGGATTTAAAAAGCTGCTCCGCTTTTTCGTATTCGCCCTCGTTAAAGGCGGTCATCGCTTTGTTGTAATTAGCCTCGTCCCCTAAATCCGAAACGTGCTGCTTGGTGGATCTGAGATAACCCTCCAGCTTTTCCTTGGTCTCCTTGTCGGCGTAGCGGTATGCCTTTATGTAATTCTCGTTGGTCTCGTAATCCTCGCTGCAGCTGCCCAGCTCCTCCTCTCTGCATACCTTGAGATACGCCATAAGCTTGCCGATATACGCCTTGGTATTTTTCAGATCGGAATTTAAAACCTTTTCACAGGCTTGATCCGCCTGCTCCCAATGCTTATATATAAGGAAATCGCTGAAAACTCTTTCTAACAGCGAATCGGCGGTAACAGGCATGTCGGATTGATTCAAGAAGCCTGCGGCAGCGGCGGAAAGGGGGATAATTTTCTCCACGCCTCTCACCAAGTCCTGTAAAAAGCCCACCTTGCTCATATCCTGACCTTGAATGTTCTTAAACTCCTTCGGCAGCTCGTAGGCGTCCATATCGCAGTAGCAGGGGATTATAGTTTTCTGAATGTCGTTCTTCATCAAGGACAAAAATCTGCTCCACTCGTTTTTTACCCACACTGCGTTGAAGTTGTCCGAGCTGGTGCCCACCGCCAGCATTACCTTGGCGCTGTTCAAGGCGGCGAAGATATAAGGCTCGTAATCCTTGCCCAAATACCCCTCCAAGGTTATGCGGGCAAAAAATACGTTGTAGCCCTTTTCGGTAAACTGAGAATAAATGTTTTGAGCCAAAACGCTGTCCTTGGTGCGCTCCCCCTGCGGGTCGGTCTCCTTGTAGCAAATAAAAATATCATAGGGACGCTCGTTTTTAACGATCTCCAAGATCGCCCTTTGCAGGCGCTCTATCTCCTTCGCCTCGCTGCGGTATATTTTTTCCGCCTCGGAATCGGCGTTGTCCAACGCCTTTTCATAGTTTTCATCGTCGAAAATACTGTCGAAGGAGGTTCTGTGACAGGTGGGGATCTTCTTTCCCGTAAGGGGATCGTCCACATACTCGATGCCGTATTTGCAAAGGCAAAGACCCCAATACGCCTCCGATTCCAACGGAAATTCCGCCGCAATATTTTCATAGACGGAAGCCGCCTTGTCGAAATCGCAGCTTGATCTGAGGTGATTGGCTCGGTTAAAGAGATTCACCTTTTTGTCGTCGTCTGCGATAGGAATTGTCTGCTGTACTCCGCAATAGCCGCATGTGGCTATGCTGGTGCTTTCGGTCACCTCTAAATTGGCGCCGCACATTTTACACTGAAAAACTGCCATAATTACTCCCAACGTTTAAATTATTTTTTTACTAATACTATTTTAACAAATATTGCCGTAAAATTCAATAGCTTTCTACTTTATTTTTTCAAAGTAAAAAACTGCCAGCTGTGTTCTGTCTCTAAGCCCCAACTTCAGCAATATCCCGCTGATATAATTTCTCACCGTGCCCTCGCTTAAATAAAGCGCCGAGGATATTTCCCTGTTGGACAAGCCCTTTGCCACCTGCTCGATTATTTCCAGCTCCTTGCGGCTGAGCCCCGCCTCCTCCGCATTGAATTTTTCGGTTTTTTGCACCATTCCCGTAAGACGTGCGGTTATCTGCGAGCCGAAAACGCTTTGTCCCTCGGTTACGGCGGTTACCGCCGCTTCTATCCCCTCAAAGTCCTGCTTTAGGATATAGCCCTTTGCCCCTATTTCCAGCGCCTTTAATATATATTCGTCGTCCGAAAAGGTGGTGAGGAACAGTATTTTTGCATCGGGGAATCGGTCCAATATCTCCTCCGCCGCCTCCAAGCCCGTCATTTCGTTCATTCTTATATCCATTAAAAGCAGATCCGGGCGGTGCTGCTTGTAAAGGCTTATTGCCGCTTCGCCGCTGTCTCCCGAGGCTAAGACCTTGATTTTGTTCCCCGCCTCGAGAATAGTCTTGATGGACATTGTTACCAGCGGGTCGTCGTCCACCACCAAAATACTTATCATAAGCCCTCCTTCCTCACCGATACAAAAACGGTAAAGCCCTTTTCCCTGCTTACATTAAAGCTGCCGCCCGCGGCTCTCGCTCTTTCCTCCATATCGGCAAGTCCCATTCCCTCCGTGCTTTTGGCGGCTTGCGGCTTGCCGTTGTCGTTAACTATAAGCTGATACATGGATGGGTGCTCCCTGAATATCACGCTTACCTTATCTCCGCTGCTGTGCCGGATAATATTGCTTACAGCTTCCTTCAGTACGGAAATAAAGCACAGCTTGATCTTCGGGGGGATTTCTCCCGAGATGTCATAGTCAAACTCGGTTATAAATCCTTCTCTTAAAGGCAGGATTATTTTTCTTGCCTCCTCCTTTAGATCCAAGGAATCGTCCCGAATACCGTGAACGCTTTCTCTTATACTGTTCATGGCGCTGTTAAGGCTGTCCTTTAAGTCCTCCAGCCCTGATTTCAAAGCCGTCTGCTCCTTGGGGCAGATCGCCGACAGCGCACCTGTCTGAAGCAGGGAGCGGGATAATAAATGCCCTACGTTGTCGTGAATCTCCCTTGCTATGCGGTTGCGCTCTCTCAGTGTGTTTATGTGGAGCTCGTACTGTAAATTATCTTCAAGCTCTCGGTTCCTCAGCCTCATTATTTTTTCAAGCTCGGCGCTGTCGTCGCGGCTTTTTTTGTTGTGCCGCTCCGCTTGTCGCAGCTTTAAGGTCTTCGTGCAGAAAAAGGCGCTTAAAAAACATATCAAAAACGGGTATGCCGCCGGCAAGCCCTGCCGATAGAGAGAAAAAAACAGGACGGCTCCGCCCAAAAGCATAACGGGACGGCTGCGCAGCCGCACGATTTCGTATACGATAAGAGGAAAAAACGCAAAAAAATCCGGAAAGAAAATACACAAAATGCAGTAAGATATTTCCGCAGCATATTTTACCGCCTTATACCGATCCTTCGCATTGCCGCCCTCCGCTTTCTCAGCCAAAAACTGCCCCATAAGAGATACCGTCAGCGAAAGAAGCAAGGCGCTGATCTCGGCAGCGTGGACCTCCTGCCCCAAAAGGGGAGCAAAACACAGCAGCAGGATAAAAATCTTGTCCGCCAAATATATCACAGTCCTTTCCCCCTTTTTGCTTTATCCTTGATTATTGTATCATAAAGCGCCGATAAAATCTACAGTCAAATTTAAAAAAATGACATTTGTCATATCGGATCGTTATCCGTTTCACTTGCGAAAAAAGCGTTTTCGGGGTAAAATAATACTAATAACCACCGCCTACGGCGGTCCTTCGGCTTTGCCGAAGGATTTGAACTGTGGATTTTATCCGCAATCCAAATGGTTATTGGTATAAACATAATACAATTTTATTTGCAGGAGAATTTTGCTATGGAAACCGTTGTAAAAATAGAAAAGCTGGTTAAGCGCTATAAGGAGCTGATCGCTCTCGACCATTTGGAGCTGGAGATCAAGGAGGGAGAGATATTCGGGCTGTTAGGTCCTAACGGCTCGGGTAAAACCACCTGCATAAACTGCCTTTTGGATCTGCTCACCTACGACAAGGGCGAGATCTCCGTTTTCGGGAAAAAGATGTGCAACGACACAAAAAGGCAGATCGGCGTGATAATGCAAAATGTAGCGGTGCATGACGAGCTGTCGGTGAAGGAAAACATAGACTATTTCTGCGGACTGTACATTCCAGACAAAACAACAAGAGAACAGTACGTCAACGAAGCCATTCGGTTTGTAGGGCTGGAGGGATATGAGAAATTCAAACCCAAAAAGCTTTCGGGAGGTCTTCTCCGACGTCTGAACATCGCCTGCGGCATCGCCCACAAGCCCAAGCTTATCATAATGGACGAGCCTACGGTAGCCGTGGATCCTCAAAGCCGCAACAAGATATTGGAGGGCATTGAGGATCTGAACAAGCAAGGGGCTACAATAATTTACACCTCCCACTATATGGAGGAGGTGGAGCAGATATGCACCCGCATAGCCATAATCGACAAGGGCAAAAACATAGCCCTGGGCACTAAGGAGGAGCTTAAAAAGCTGATCAAAAACACCGAGACCGTTACCATAGAGGCGGCGGGATTAACGGAGGAGCAGCTGGCAAAGGCAAAGGCTATGCCTCACGCCTACGAATGTCGGTATGACGGAAAAGCTCTGACCTTATTATACAGCGGCGGAAAGCACAATCTCACCAGGATCTTGGATCTTCTTCACAGCGAGGAGATACCCATAGGCAGAGTTTATTCGGTGCTTCCCACCTTAAACGACGTATTTTTGGAAATTACGGGAAAGGAACTTAGAGATTAATGCTGCACTGTATAAAATATGAGATGCTGTCCCTGTTGAGGACTAAGGTAGTTGTCTTTTGGCTGTTGGGATTTCCCATAATTTTGGGCACGCTGTTTTTTGCCGCCTTCGGTTCTCTTGCGGACAATGAACAGGACTATACTCAGATCCCCGTTGCGGTGGTGTCTGTCGAGGAAGCTCCCGCAGGCTTTGACAGTATGATAAACATGCTTTCGGCGGGAAACGGCGCTTTATTTAACGTAAAAACGAGAGACGAAGCCGACGCCGAGGAGCTTATGAAAAAGGGAGAATTAGACGGTATAATTTACGTCGGCGAGGAAATTACCCTTGAAGTACCCGGCAGTGCGGGAATAAAATCGGGCATAATCAAATCGGTTTTGGACAGCTTTAAAAGCCGATATGAGATAATTTCCTCCACAGCGGAAAAGAATCCCGACAAGCTGACGGAGCTGCTGGAAAATATCGGTGCGGAGGAGAGCTTTGTCAGCTCCTCGTCCAACGACGCCAACTCCGACCCTTACGTTCAATATTTCTACAACCTTTTGGCTATGGCGGGACTTATGGGCTCGATGATGGGAATGTACTGCTCCATAAACCACCAAGCCAACCTGTCGCCGTTAGGCGCAAGAGTGGAGGTAAGCCCCGTAAGCAAGATAAAGGACATTCTATGCTCCCTTACCGCCACCCTGATCATACACAACATCTTTTTAAATATCGGTGCGGTATATCTCGTATACATTTTGAGGATAGAGTTCGGCGTGCCGTACTGGGTAATAGCCTTAGTCAACTTTTTAAGCACTCTCATCGGCGACTGTATGGGCTGCTTCATCGGCTCTATCTCCACCATGAAGGAAATTGCGAAAAACGGTATACTGTTGGGCGTTTCCTTGGGTCTTTGCTTTTTAAGCGGGCTTATGTTCGGCGGAATGAGGCTGGTGATAGAGGAATCCGCACCGATCGTAAACCGCATAAATCCTGCGGCGGTTATTGTGGACTGCTTCTACAGCCTTTGCGTTTACGGAAGCTATGAAAAATTATGGCAGAATATTGCCGTGCTTGCGGTATGGTGCGTTTTACTTCTGACAGGGTCTTTTGTCGCCACAAGAAAACGCAAATACAAAAGCCTTTAAGGGGGAGCGGAAATGGTATTTAAAGCATATTTAAGATTAGTGCCGTCTTATATCGGCTCGGTAATAATGTATGTATTTATTTTCAGCGCTATGATCGCAATGGTCATGGTCGGCACCGACGGCATAAGCTCGGGCAGCGGCAGCATTGACGGCTTCAGCTCGCTGGTGGCGGTGAGAGATCTGGACGGTACCGAGGAAAGCAGGGCGCTTATAAGCTATCTTGAAGGCTCCCCCAACATAAATTTGGTGGACATCGATTTCGACAGAGAAAATGCGGTGCAGGACAGCCTTTACTATCGCAAGGCGGAATATGTCCTGACAATTAACAAAGGCTTTGCCGAGGGCTTAAGGACAAATAATTTCGAGGGAATTTTGTCCTCGGAGGTTTTGTCGGGCACTACCTCGGAAATGTTTGTGGGTAACGAGATCGATTCCTACATGGGGGCGGTAAAGCTGTATATCATCGGCGGTCACAGCAGCGCCGAAGCCTGCGCCGAGGCGGCAAAGACGCTGCAAAACGGAGTAGAGATAAAAAACTACACCTCCGAGCAAAGCTGGAATGAGGATAACAAGCCCACATATCTGTTCTACAACTACATTCCCTACGTCATGACAATGATGATCTTGGGAATATTAGTGCCCACCTTTTCTTCGTTCTTTAACGACGAAATGCGGGGCAGGACCTTATGCTCGCCTATTTCCCCCTCCCGTTACATGGTACAGGTGATAGCCGGCGCATTCGTGGTATGCTTAGGCTCTGTGGCGGCGGTCATGGTCGCCGGCATATCCATCACCAAAGGCACTCTGTTTAACGGACCTTGGGGCTATGCGGCGTTGCAGATGTTTATCTTTATGCTGTTTTGCCTTGCCCTTTCCGCCCTTGTGGGATTGCTCTGCTCGGGAAAGAAAAAGGCCGCAAACTATGTCACCTCGATCGTCTCCAACATATTGGGACTGGGAATGAGCTTTTTGTGCGGAATTTTTGTAAAACAGTCCCTGCTTGGCGAGGCGATACTGAACGTGGGAAAATTCTTCCCCGCTTACTGGTACGTAAGAGCAAACAACATGATTTTCGGCGGCGACGGCG
Source organism: Bacillota bacterium (assembly GCA_023666805.1). Lineage (GTDB taxonomy): Bacteria > Bacillota > Clostridia > Oscillospirales > Ruminococcaceae > Ruminiclostridium_E. The sequence continues at coordinate 17,919 of JAMPBF010000013.1, read as the reverse complement.
CCGTGTTTGACGAGGGTCAGATCTGGACGTCTATCGGCATAGAAACACTGTTTGCAGCCGCAGTACTGGCGGCGGCGCTGTTGGCGGCGCAGATCATCAAGGGAAGGAGGAGCGGCTGATCCTTCGACCCGGCATACAAAACCGAAAACCCGGCTTGGAGAAAGACCCTGACGGTTTTTCTCCAAGCCTTTTTTCTCCGAAATTTAAAAAAACGGACTTTTTCGACAGTCCGGGGAAATCCTCGGGGTTTCCCTCTCAGCCTGTCGAAAAAGTCCAATGCTGCAATAAATTATTAACCCGCCCCTACATTATGCACGAAAAATGCATTTCGCAGGGGAGGGGCTTGCCTCACTTCAACACGTCCAGCCGAAACACCAATCCGTTCTCATTTCCGTAATAATTCCTGCGCAGGCTTATGACCTTGAACCCATACCTGTTATAAAGCCCCACCGCAGGCAGGTTGCTTTCTCGAACCTCAAGGAAAACCCTCTCCGTTTTCTTTGGAAGGCTGTCCAAAAAAGCCTCCATGATATGCTTTGAATGACCCTGTCCCCGAAATTCGGGCAGAACTCCGATCCGATACAGCTCCGCCTCCTCAAAGCTTGCAGCGCCCAAAAAATACCCTATGGGTCTCCCGTCCTCGGCAAAATCCACGCCGTAAACAATATCGCTGCGCTCCAAGGCTTCCCGTACCGCCCTTTCGGACCAAAAGTCCTCGGGAAAGCACAGCCTTTCAAATTCGGTCAATCCCTTAATATAGTCATAATTTTTCATTTTATGTACATCTCGTAAAACTCCGCCAGCTGCTCCCTGCACTGCCGATAAGCGTCGGTGCCTCTTCCGAATGGATCGGCGATTCCCAAAACCGTGATCTTGCTTTCGATCCTTTTATTTTTGAAATAAGAGCAAAGCGTAATCTTCTGCCTTTGCGTCATTACGTGAAAGGCGTCAAATTCATCAATGTTATATTCGGAAATATGGGTGGGAGAATATTCCGTTTTGATCCCCACCTCCTCCAGCACCCTTATAACGTTGTCGTCGATATGCTCGCCTATAACCGCTACGCCTGCGCTTTTAAAGCAATAGGGCGCTTTTTTTCTTTGTGCGATATTGTTGGCAAGCTCCATGGCAAGAGGGCTTCTTGTTTTATTTGATGTGCAGACGATCAAAACGTTTTTCATGAAGTCCCTCCTTTCAGTGAGTGTCAAACCAAGTCTTTCCTATTTTAACATCTGCCGTTAAAGGAACGGCCAGCTTAACGCAGCCTTCCATTTCTTCCTTCAGCAGTCTTGCGGTTTCCTCCGCCGCCTGTTCCTCCGCCTCTACGATCAGCTCGTCGTGAACCTGCAATATAAGCCTTGCCGGCAGCTTTTCTTTTTTCAGCCTTTGATAGACCTTTATCATGGCTAATTTTATTATATCGGCGGCAGTGCCCTGTATAGGCGTATTCATGGCTATTCTTTTGGCGGCTGCCTGCACGATCTTATTCGAGGCGTTTATGTCGGGAATGTATCTGCGGCGGCCGAACATGGTTTCCACATACAAATTTTGCTCCGCATTTTTCACCGTATTTTTCATAAAAGCGTCAACGCCGCTGTACTTGGCAAGATATGCGTCAATATACTGCTTTGCCTCCGCCACGGAAACCTTAATGTCCTTTGAGAGGGAAAACGCCCCTATACCGTATACTATGCCGAAATTCACCGCTTTAGCCCTTGATCTCAGCTCCGGAGTGACCCACTCCACCGGCTGATTAAATACCTGAGAGGCGGTAATGGTGTGAATGTCCTCTCCGCTTAAAAAGGCCTTTTGCATATTCAAGTCGCCCGCCAAATGCGCCAGCACTCTTAATTCGATCTGCGAATAGTCGGCGTCCACCAAAACGCAGCCCTCTCTCGCCGTAAAAAACCTTCTCATGTTTTTGCCCAGCTCGGTGCGAACGGGAATGTTTTGTATGTTGGGCTCGGCGCTGCTGATCCTTCCCGTGCGGGTCTCTGTTTGCTTAAAGGTGGTGTGTATGCGCCCGTCGGGTGAAACGGCGTCCTTTAAGCCCTTGACATAGGTGGACTGTAGCTTGGTAAAGGCTCTGTAATCGGAAATAAGGGGAATTATGGGGTGTATATCCCAAAGGGTGTCCAACACATCGGCATTGGTGGAATACCCGCCCGCCTTGGTCTTTTTCCCGTAGGGAAGTCTTAGCTTTTCAAACAGGATAATGCCGAGCTGCTTGGGAGAGCCGATATTGAATTTCTCTCCCGCCTGTTCATATATAAGCTCCTCGGTGTACGCAATTTTTTTCTCCAGCTCCTCTCCGAATTTGTCAATGCCGGCAAGGTCGATTTTAACGCCCTCCGTTTCCATAGAGGTCAGAACCTCCGCCAAAGGCATTTCAATATCGGTTAGAACGGTGTTCAGTTTTTCGGAGCGGATTTTGTTCATCAGCTTGGAGGTAAGCCCGTAAAGGGTTTCAGCCATTCCCTCTCCGCTTGCCCCGTACTCGGTGCAAAGCCGCTCAAAACTGTAATCGGAGGAGCTTGCGTTAAGAAGATAAGCCGCCAAGGTGCAGTCAAAGCTGAAATTGTTAAGCCTTATCCCCTTGCCCATGGCAAGACCGTAAAGCCCCTTTAAATCAAAGCTGCGCTTTTCCGAAGGGCTTTCCAAAAACTCCTTGACGTCGGGTACGAAAATCTCCTCACCCGCCGAATATACCTTGATCGCCCCGTCCTCCGCCATTACGTCGGGAACGTTTCTGTCGGGAGCAGCCTCGGCATTATCCCCGCAGCTGTCCGCAGCTTCCTGAACCGCCTTTTTGGAAGCCGTTTCCGCCGCTTTCTTTAAGCTGTCCTGAGCAACGTTCAGTTTCTTCAGCACCGTGAACATCTCCAGCTCGGTCAATATCTCCGCCAGCCTGACCTCGTTGCGCTCCTTGGGTATATAATGAGTTAGGTCGGTGTCCACAGGCGCCTCCAAGGAAATTGTGCCCAGCTCCCTGCTCATGAAGCAGCTGTCCTTTCCCTCCGAAAGCTTTCGGCGAAGGCTGTCGGAAATTGTCAATTCGTCTAATTTCTCATAAATATTACTTACTGTAGAATTTTCTTGTATTAAGCTGACGGCGGTTTTTTCGCCTATACCCTTTACTCCGGGTATATTGTCGCTGGAATCTCCCATCAGCGCCTTGATCTCGATCATTTGTTTAGGCTGAACGCCGTATTTTTCCATGATCTCCGCAGGTGTATACAGCACGTCCTCTTTATTTCCCGCCAAATTCACGGAAACCTTGTCGGTAATAAGCTGAAAGCTGTCCCTGTCTCCCGTGGCGATGACTGCGGTGCCGCCGCTTAGCTCTGCGGCATGGGATAAGGTGCCGAGAATGTCGTCCGCCTCCCAGCCTTCCCGCTCTACCACGGCAATGCCCATAGCCCCCAGTATCTCCTTAACGTAAGGCAGCTGCACAGCCAGCTCGTCGGGCATGCCCTTTCGAGTGCCTTTATACTCGGAGTATAATTTATGACGAAATGTGGGAGCCTTCAAATCAAACGCCACTGCCACGCAGTCGGGCTTAAAGTTGTTTTCCAGCTTTAAAAATATATTCATAAAGCCCGTAATCGCATTGGTGAACACGCCCTTTTTGTTGGATAAGGCTCTTATCCCGTAAAAAGCGCGGTTTACTATGCTGTTGCCGTCGATCACAAGAAGTTTCATTTCGGTGGTCTCCTTATTTGCAGGTTGAAATTTGCTCTCAAGGCGGATTTGCGCCTTCGGCGAACCTTTGACGCACATAATATTACTATTTGTAGAATAACGTATTAAAACGCCGAATGGTATAATACAATGTTCATTTTTTAGCGAAAGCTTGCTGAACGCAGTTCAAAAATGCCGTTTATTTCTTATTTTTCGGCAGCCTTCTGATTTTTGCGACGGTCTTTTTCTCCGGCCTTACCGCTGCGCTTGCCTCTGCGTGCTTATAGGCGGTGCTGTAAAAGTAGAGCTGTGAATCCAAGGGCTCCTCGCTGCTGTCCCGCTGCTTTTTGGCATAGGTGCCGTCGGGCAGCTGTATCCTTGCCTTGACGTTGTCCTTCAGCATAATGCCGAAAATGCGCAGCAGTCTTTCCTGAAGCTCCTTGTTTTTAATGGGGGCAGCCACCTCCACTCTTCGCTCGGTGTTTCTTGTCATAAAGTCGGCGGAGCTGATGTAAATTTTTCTGCGCTGCTCCTTGCCGAAAATATAAATTCTGCTGTGCTCCAAAAATCTGCCTACAATAGAGGTTACGGTGATGTTTTCGGTATAGCCGGGGATCCCTGCAATAAGACAGCAGATACCTCTGACAATAAGCTCCACCTTAACGCCCTTGCAGCTTGCCTCCACCAGCTTCTGCATAATGTCAATATCCGTAAGGGAATTCATTTTTATGCCGATATAGCCGTCTTTTCCGCAGGTGATCTCCCGGTCTATCATCTCCACCACCCGAGATTTAAGGCAGTTGGGGGCGACCCAAAGGGTGGAGCTGCTTTCCACCGCCTCTCCCACCGACAGGTTGTTGAATATCAGCGAGGCGTCCGTGCCAAATTCCTTGTCGGAGGTTATAAGGGTAAGGTCGGTGTAAAGCCTTGAGGTTCTCTCGTTATAGTTTCCCGTACCTACCTGCGTAATATACTTGATCTCGTTGCCTATTCTTCTGGTGATAAGCAAAAGCTTTGAATGTACCTTAAGGGAATCGAGACCGTAAATAACGGTGACCCCTGCGTCCGCCAGCCTTTTTGCCCAGCCGATATTGTTTTCCTCGTCAAATCTCGCCCTCAGCTCCACCAACGCCAAAACCTCCTTGCCGTTTTCGGCGGCTCGGATAAGTGCGTTTACGATCTTGCTGTCTCTGGCTACGCGGTAAAGGGTGATCTTTATCGAAACAACGGTGGGATCCACGGTAGCCTCGTCCAACAGGCTTATAAAGCTGCCGAAGCTCTCGTAGGGGTAGAAAAGCAGCATATCGCCCTTTTCCGCCTGCTTTATCATCGATTCGCCCTTTTTGACCATTAAAGGCTGTTGGGGGGTCAGGGGCTTAAAGAACAGATCGCTCCTGTCAGCCAGTCTGTCTCTTAATTCTCCCGCAAAATCAAAATCGAGAGGACAGCCCTGCACAAAGATAAAATCGCCGGTCATCTCCAAGCCCAGCTTTTTAGCCAAAAGCTCCTTATCAATGGCGGAGTTTCTTGTAAACAGCTCGATTCTTATGGGGGCTAATTTTTTGCGCTTTTTTACCAGCTCCTCCATAACGTCCCGAAAGTCCAGATCGTGGTCAAACAGCGCCTCCTCGGCGTCAATGTCCGCATTTCTTGTAATGCGGAAAATGTTGCGGTTCATAACCTCGAAATTCGGGAACACCTTATCCACGAAACGGATAATAAGATCCTCCACCAGCATAAATCTTATTTTTCCCTTTTCGGCGGGAAGATAAACAATGCGGTGAAATACGTCCGAGGCGGTCAAGGGCACTACCCCCAAAACCGTATGCTTACCGCTGTGACTTTTTAACAGCACGCCCGCATAAAGCTCCTTATTTTTCAGGAAGGGCAGAGGGTGGGTCTTATCCACCACCGTCGGGGACAGCAGCGGCAAAATTTCCTTAGTGAAGAAATTTTCCAGCCACGCCTCCTCCTGCCGATCCTTGGGGTTATTGGGGTACGCCTGCTCCACGCCGCAGCCGCTCAGTCCCTCCATAATATCGAAATAGGCGGCCTCCTTGCGGGGCAAAAGCTGCGCCGTTCTTTTGGCGATCCTTTCCAGCTGCTCGGCGGCGGTAAGCCCCGTCTTGTTATCCTTTTTTTCCTCTTTTAAAAGAGTTTGGTCGTGAAGCGTTCCCGCTCTTACCATGAAAAATTCGTCAAGATTGCTGCAAAAAATGGATACGAAGCCAAGTCTTTCCATAAGAGGGAGAGAATCGTCCTCCGCCTCCTCTAAAACTCTTTCGTTGAATTTCAGCCAGGATAATTCCCGATTGTCAAAGTTGCTGTTAATGATCTCTTTCATAGCTTTCTTCCTTTTTTAAAAACAGGCGGCTTAAATTTGCCGCCTGTTTAATACCGATTTTCGATCATAGGCAATTTTTTGCTGTAGGTCAAAAATCAGTGCTTAGTGTGTAATTTATGATCAAATCTACGGCTTGATCGCAAATCAATCTGATATACGGTTAATTTTTATTTTTGCTTCCCGTTTTGAGCTCCAGCGCCTTCTTGGTAAAGCTTGCAAACAAGGGGTGAGGTCGGTTGGGGCGGGACTTAAATTCGGGGTGAAATTGGACTGCCAAAAACCAAGGGTGCATATCCTTTGGCAGCTCCACTATCTCCACCAGCTTTCCGTCGGGGGACTGTCCCGAAAGCACAAAACCCTTATCGGTAAAGTTGCTGCGGTAGGTGTTGTTAAACTCGTATCTGTGGCGGTGACGCTCGTAAATCAGCTCCTCGCCGTAGATCTCTCTTGCCAAGGAGCCCTCGGAGAGCTTACAGGGGTACAGACCCAATCTCATGGTCCCGCCCATATCCACATTCTTTTGGTCGGGCATAATATCGATCACGTTGTACATTCCGTCCTCGGCAAATTCGGCGGAATTAGCTCCGTCAAAGCCCACCACGTTTCTTGCAAACTCGATAGTCGCCATGTGCATACCGAGGCAAAGTCCCAAATAAGGCACCTTGTGCTCTCTTGCGTACTTGACCGCCTCGATCTTGCCCTCAATGCCTCTGTTTCCGAAGCCGCCGGGAACCAAAATTCCGTCGCAATCGGACAAAAAACCCTCGACGGCGGCAGGAGTTACCTCCTCCGAATCGATCAGCTTTATATTTACATCGGCGCCGTTATAAAAGCTTGCATGGCGCAGAGCCTCCATAACGGAAAGATATGCGTCGGGCAGCGCCACGTATTTTCCCACCAAGCCGATAGTGAGCTTTTCCTTGGCGTTTTCCTGCCTGTGCACCATTTCCTTCCACTCGGTCAGATCGGGGGCGGGATTCTCCATATTCAGGTGGTGGCATACAACGTCCGCCAATCCCTCTTTTTCCAGCATAAGCGGCACCGCATACAGGGAGGAGGCGGTAAGGTTGGGGATCACGTCCTCCTTTCTGACATTGCAGAAGCTGGCGATCTTGGACTTCATGTCCTCGGGTATCTCCATTTCGCTGCGGCATACCAAAACCGTAGGCTGAATACCGTAGGAAAGCAGTGTCTTGACGCTGTGCTGAGTGGGCTTGGTCTTAAGCTCATCGCTGCCTGTAATAAAGGGCAAAAGGGTAACGTGTATGTACATTACGTTTTCCCTGCCCTTGTCGGCAACCACCTGTCTTATGGCTTCAAGGAAGGGCAGGCTTTCAATGTCGCCCACCGTGCCGCCGATCTCCGTAATAACAACGTCAACGGGGGTCTCATGAACGTTAGCCGCTCTGTAGATCCTTTCCTTGATCTCGTTTGTGATGTGAGGGATAACCTGTACCGTACCTCCCAAGTAATCGCCTCTGCGTTCCTTGGAGATAACGCTCCAGTAAATTTTACCGGTGGTGACATTGCTGTTTACCGACAGATTTTCATCGATAAATCTTTCGTAATGTCCCAGATCCAAATCGGTTTCCGCACCGTCGTCGGTGACAAAAACCTCGCCGTGCTGATAGGGGCTCATAGTGCCGGGGTCTACGTTAAGATAGGGGTCGAATTTTTGGATAGTTACCTTATACCCCCTGTTTTTCAGCAGACGTCCCAGTGACGCCGCAGTTATTCCCTTACCCAAGCCGGACACAACTCCGCCGGTAACAAAGATATATTTGGTAGTCATTTTTGCTTTTCCCTTCCTATAAATGCATACTTTTATTTTACTATATATTCAGCTTTTTTTCAAGTGGTTAATGAAATTTTGTTGTAAATTCGGTGAAAAACGAGCGAAGCATGTAATTGGTGATTTTGTATAAAAATCGGGTAATTTTTTTTACTTTTCAAGTAAAACCAATGAATTATCAAATAATAACAATAAATTTCGGTTTTTTATTGGCTTTTTGACGCATTAAATGTTATAATCTATGATGACGGTCAGGCTGTATGCAAAAAGACAGACCGTTATCATTCGGAAAAGAGAAGAAAGGAAAGAATATGAACAAAAAAATTATGAGCCTGCTGATCGCAAGCGCAATTATTTTATCGGCATTTGCAGGCTGCAATAGTAACGACGGCAACGCTTCCGACAGCACCGGGTCCGACACCTCAGCCGCTGCGCCTGCCGAAAACACCGAATCGAAAGCCACCGAGGCGGAGGATACAAAAACCGACACAGAAGCGGAGAATACAAAAGCCGACACCTCCGAAGCGGAGCAGGGGGGAGAGGCAAGCGAGGGCGATACCGTGACGAAAATAGCCGACGCTATCAAGGCGGCTTACGGCGACGATTATCTTCCCAATATGCCGATGGACGAGGAAATGATCGGCACGGTCTTCGGCTTGGAGGCTGACAGCTACACCGAGATTTTTGCGGAAACTCCCATGATAAGCGCACAGCCCGACACGCTGCTTATAGTTAAGGCAGCCGAGGGAAAGGGCGATACAGTAAAGTCTGCGCTTGACGCCTACCGCAGCAGATTGGTAAACGACACCATGCAGTATCCCATGAATCTTCCCAAAATCAACGCTTCGCAGGTGGTCGTCAACGGGGACTACTACGCCTTTATCCTGTTGGGGGCTTACAGCGACGACCTGGACGACGCTCCCGAGGAGGAGCAGGCAAAGTTTGCCGAGGAGCAGGAGCAGATCGGGATAGACGCTTTTAATAAGTATTTTGAGTGATCAAGGCTTTCAAAAGCGCAAAGAGGTTCCGAGATTATTTGAAAAAATTTCTGCCAATAAAAAAGCAGCCCGAAAGGACTGCTTTTTATTATAGAGTAAATTTTTCCTCAAAAATCAACCCTTGACAGCACCGAGTGCAACGCCTTGTACAATGTGCTTGGAGAGGGCGATGTATACGATGACTACGGGAATGATAGAGAGCAGGATCATCATATAAACTTCACCGATGTCGCAGTTTTGAGACTGGATCTTAGCGCGGATCGTTGCATTAACGATAGGCAATGTCCACATTTCGGACTTGCTCAAAACCAGGGCGGGTGTGAAGAAGTTGTTCCAAGAGGAAACGAAAGCGAAAATCATCTGAACCGCAATGGCGGGCTTTAACATAGGAAGGGCGATGGAGTTAAAGGTCCTAAACTCATTAGAGCCGTCAACCCGGGCAGCCTCTACGACCTCCATGGGCAATGTGCTCTCTATGTATTGCTTCATATAGAAGAATACGGCGGGAGCGGCGATAGCGGGAATGATGAGAGGCCAATATGTGTTGGTCATATTGAATTTACCTACCAACTGTACGAAACCAACCGCAGAAACCTGTGTAGGTATGGTCATGATTATCATGATAAAGTTAAAAGCAAACTTTTTCATTTTAAAATCATAAACATGGATACCGTAAGCGGTCATTGCCGAGAAATAAGAGGTAAGAATACATGAAGATGCGGCAATGATAAAGCTGTTGAGCATGCTGCGGGGCAATGTGAACAGTGCGGTGTCGTTCCAAGCGGTCACCAAGTTTTGGATAAACGCAGTACCGGGAAGCGCCTTAAAGCCCGACTGTAATTCGTTGTTGGTATGTGTTGCATTAAGAATAAGCAAAAGGATAGGGAACAGTGAGAGTAAGGTTACCAGCGCCAAGAAAATATATGCAACGGTTCTTGCCGCAATGGTTTTTCCTCTTGCGTCCTTATTTTCTCTATTGGTTTTATTGATGTCTGCCATATTCGATTACCCCTTCCTTTTCTTAGGCTTGCCCGTATCGGTCGCCATTGTCTTGTATACGATAACGCTGAGGATACCGGTAACAATAAAGATGATAACGGACAGTGCACCTGCCATACCGAAGTTCTTAGAAGTGCCCAAATAGTTGTTCAGATACATGATCATCGTCATGGTGCTTCTGTTAGGCGAGCCCATGGAAGTACCGATAACCTGAGGTACGTCGAACATTTGCAGACCACCGATAAGAGAGGTGATGGCAACGTAAACCATAATAGGCTTCAACAGGGGAATGGTGATCTTGTAGAACACCTGCCAAGAGGTAGCGCCGTCTATGGAAGCTGCTTCAAACAAGCTTTGATCGATACCCATAATACCTGCCATCAAAAGAATGGTGGTGTTACCGAACCACATCAGGAAGTTGATTCCCGCAATGATCGATCTTGTAGCCCACATGTTGGCGAAGAAGTCGAAGGTGCTTCCGCCGCCGGCCTTGATCATTTGGTTGATAGGTCCGATGTTGGAGAAGATCATGTAGAACAGCATTGCAAACGCCGCTGCCATTATGAGGTTAGGCATATACATTACTGTTTTAAAGAATCTTTGACCCTTGATCCTTAATCTCTCACTTGTAAACAGAACCGCCAAAATCAAAGAGAACAGGAGCTGGGGTACAGCGCCCATGACCCACATAATTATGGTGTTTCCGAAATATGCCAAAATATCGATTTGTCCGCTTGCGTCAGGCGTAAACAAGGTTGCATAATTCTGAAATCCTATAAAGTTAGGACCTATTGTTGTAAGACCTGAACGGTAGTTTTCAAAAAAGCTGTAATAGAATGTTGACAGCAGCGGAATTAACTGGAATACTATGTACACTACAAAGAATGGAGCGATAAAAATATAACCCCATTTTGCATAGCTCACTAATTTGTGCTTTTTATTCATAGCAATGCCCGTCCTCCCTTAGTATTTATGTTGTAGTGATCCATGCGGGATCAAATTGTACCTTAATCCCCCGCCGTGGTAATAGCTAATTTTTATACACGCTGCGGAGGATTTTTGTACAATTTACTAATTCAAGGTTAGAAAAAGAGGTGAAGCGAGTTCACGCCTCACCTCTTCTTTGGTGTTTGGAAGTTATTAGACTTATGCAGGGATCTTTACGTCGGGAGCCTTCTCCTGGAGATCCTTGTAGAAGTTCTGCCAAGCTTCGTCTTCGGTAGCAGGATCGCCCTTCATGTATTCGAGCATTCTGCCGGGAAGAGTTTCCTGGAAGATCTGGTCATACTGAGTATGGAGTGCGGGATCCCAAGTGATGTTCTTAGCGCATTCTGCCATGATAGCAGCGTCGTTCTGACCGCCGAGGAATGCATTGCCGTAAGTTGTGCTCTGAGCATATTCTTCCATTATAGCCTTGTTGCAGGAGAATTCGCTCTTCTGCTCCCAAAGCTGGCTGATAACGTCCTTGTTTTCGCTGAATGCCTTCATGATGTCTTCAACTACGCCTTCGTTATCGGTGCCGGCAGCCTTAAGGAGCCATGTGCCGCCCCAGAAGTGTTCCTGAGGACCAACGCAGATTGCCCAGTCGCCGGGAGTTTCGTCCATAGCAGTACCCATGGAGAAGTTGTAGTACCAAGCGGGTCCGAAGAAGCACATTACCTTACCGTCAGTACCCATTTCAGCAGCCTTTTCGTCTGCCCATCTGCCGCAGGTAAGAGTGTAGCCGTTGTCAACGTAATCCTTAGCCTGCTTGAGCCAAGTGGTGAACTCAGCGGGAACCTGGAAGGTGTTGTCATCGGAAAGGAAGCTTGTGGTAGCGTTGTTGGTGTAGCATCTGAGAGTTTCCTCAACGCAGCCGGTCATGATATAGCCCTTGTCCTTAGCCTGCTTAGCAACATCGTCAAACTTTGTCCAGTCGGAGAGAGCTGCCTGTACTTCAGCAGGATCGTCTGTTCCGAGAACGTCCTTAGCGATGGATCTTCTGTAAATAACCATTGAAGGAGCAGCCTGGAAGGAAACGCCCTTCTGGTTGCCGTTTACATCCTGAGCTGCGCCGAGGGTGTAAGAATAAATGTCGGAAGAAGGAGTGTAGGTAAGCTTTGCAGTAGCGTCAGCATTAGCATACTTCTTGATGTAGTCAGCTTCTGCCAAGAACATATCTACCTTATTGTCAGCAGATGCGTCAGCCTGTGCAAGAAGAGCATCGTCCAGCTTCTGCTGGTAAACGCCGCCGTCGTTGGTGTTTACAACCCAGTTAACAGACAAGCCGTCGGGAACCTTATAGAAAGCTTCAAAGTAGTTTTTGAAGTCTTCGTTCCAGCAGTAGATGTTAAGAACCTTGCCTTCGTCTGCGCCTAAAGCGTAGCCGGTGTCAACCTGATGCTTAACGGTGGGATCGCTGACTGCCTCGCCGCCGTTGTTATCGTTGCTGTCGTTGTTGTTGTTGTTGTTTGCTGCCTGAGTGTCAGCAGCATTGTTGTCATTGGAATTGTTGTTGTTGTTGGTAGACTCTTCCTGATTACAGCCTGCCAAAGAAACGAGCATAGCTGAAGCCAAGAGAGCCGCGAGAATTTTTTTCTTCATGATTTCTTTCCTTTCAAATTAAGTAGCTCATTTCGGAGCGGAATATTGAATGCGGTGCTCCGAAATTTACAGTCAATCCGTTCGGCGAGATCGGTAAAAGTGTGCAAGTTCTGTCCGATCCCAAAAGCGCATTCGCCGCCGTCGGATTTCATTTATTAATATATCACAAAACGGTCAACATTGCAAGTGATTTTTTTATTTTTTTTACAAGAAAAAGTCATTTTAATTCAGAAATCGTTTACAAATTTATTTTTTTGGACCCTTTTTAGTTAAATTGACAACCCAAAAAAATTTTAAAAAGATTAAATTACTTAATAACGTGAAAACGATTAACGACCGCATATTGGAGAGGTTTTTGTGTGACCTGAAATCATCGTTTAGCTAAAAAAAGCTTTTTTTAGCCTTTTTCTCTCACAAAAAGCCTTGACCGTATTTGTGCAAATAGACGAAAAAATCATTTTATTTTGTTGGAAAACGTTTACAACTAAATATTGTATATGCAAAATATATTACAACTATTAATGTTACCGTTTTGTAACCATTTTGCCGCAAACGTCAAAATCTTTTCTCAAAGGACTTGAAATTTTTTACTGTTTTATGTATAATTATAAAGGTAGGAAAAAGCAGAACGAAGAAGGAATGTTTATGCATCTAAAAAAATCATGCCGCCGACAGGTATACCTTTTTAATATATATAATAAAGCCAATAAAGCCGATACGGCAAGAACCGACGCCGCCTTAAGGACGGCTTTAAACACGCATACCCGCTGATTTCCGACCCTTTGGGGGAAATCGGCATTTTTTATTTTAGCGGTAAATCGGGGAAGCCTCGGCCCACCGTAAAAGAAAGGAAGAAGGAACATGAAAAAGGTTGCGATCATTATGGGCAGCGACAGCGATCTGCCCGTTGTACAAAAGGCTGCGGAGCTGCTGAAGGATTACGGGATACCCTGTGAGATGCGGGTCATGTCGGCTCACCGCTGTCCCGACAAGGTGGCTGAGTTTTCCCGAAATGCGGAAAAAGAGGGCTGCGGCGTAATAATTGCGGCGGCGGGAATGGCGGCGCATTTGGCGGGAGCGATCGCGGCAAATACCACCCTGCCGGTGATCGGTATTCCCATAAAGTCTACGCTGGAGGGAATGGACGCACTTTTGGCAACGGTGCAAATGCCCTCCGGAATCCCCGTGGCAACAGTGGGGATCAACAACGCAAAAAATGCGGCGATCTTAGCCGCACAGATCTTAGCCCTCGGCGAGCCGACCCTTGCGGACAGGTTAAAGGCCGAGCGCATTAAGATGACGGAGGAGGTCGCCGCCAAGGACGAAAAGCTTTTGGCGCAGCAGTAAGCGGATCGGCAGTTAATACATTAATACGCATTATACGCATTATACACATTAATAAACATAAACAAAAAATCAGGAGGAACAAAAAATGGAAAAGAAGGAACAGCTTTACGAAGGAAAGGCAAAGAAGGTCTACGCCACCGAAGACCCCGATATTGTTATCGTGTCCTACAAGGACGACGCCACCGCCTTCAACGGACAGAAAAAGGGCACGATCGCAGGCAAGGGTGCGATAAACAACCGCATGACCAACTATATGTTCAAGCTTTTGGAAAAGGCAGGCGTGCCCACCCACTATGTGGAGGAATTAAACGACAGGGAAACGGCGGTCAAAAAGGTATCCATCGTTCCTCTCGAGGTGATCGTGAGAAATGTGGCGGCGGGAAGCTTTTCCAAGAGAATGGGCGTAGAGGAGGGCACTGCCTTAAAGTGCCCTATCCTTGAATTCAGCTACAAGAACGACGATTTGGGTGATCCCTTTATCAACGACTACTACGCCTTGGCGCTGGGCTTGGCGACTAAGGAGGAGATCGACCTGATAGCAAAATACACCTTTACGGTAAACGACTTTATGATCGATTTCTTTAAGAAGCTGAATATCGACCTTATCGACTTTAAGATAGAATTCGGAAAAACCTCCGACGGAAGGATCATATTGGCTGACGAAATCTCTCCCGACACCTGCCGCTTTTGGGACAGCACAACTCATGAGAAGCTGGATAAAGACCGCTTCCGCAGAGATATGGGCGGAGTGGAAGGCGCTTACGCCGAAATGATGAAGAGAGTTTTCGGCGAGGAAAAGTAATTCCCTTTTCAGAAAGGTAAGGTAATTTATGGGCGGATTTTTTGGAGTGGCTTCCCGTAACGATTGCGTCAGCGACGTATTTTTCGGCACGGACTATCACTCCCATTTAGGAACTCGCAGAGGCGGTCTCACCGCTTATTCTCCCCAAAAGGGATTTCAGAGAAGCATTCACAGTATAGAAAATTCCCCCTTCCGCACCAAGTTTGAAGCGGATATAGAGGGAATGTCGGGCAATTTATGCATCGGCTGCATCAGCGACACCGATCCCCAGCCGATATTGCTGAGGTCGAAATTGGGCTTGTACGCCGTATGCACCGTGGGAGTTATCGGCAATGCCAAGGAGCTGACCGAAAGCCTTATAGCAGGCAATTCCGTCAGCTTTGAGACCATGACCAGCGGCAACATTAACACCAGCTCCATAGTGGGTGCGCTGATCTCTCAAAAGGATTCCTTTGTGGAGGGAATACGCTTTGCCCAGTCTCGGATAGAGGGCACGGTATCGCTTATGATCCTGACCCCGGAGGGGATAATTGCGGCAAGGGACAAAAGGGGACGGCTTCCCATTATAATAGGCAAAAGGGAGGACGGCTACTGCCTGTCCTTCGAGTCCTTCGCCTTTGAGAAGCTGGGCTATGAGATCTACAGAGAGCTTCTCCCCGCCGAGATCGTAAGGATAACCGCCGATAAGGCGGAGGTCTTGTCCGAGGGCGGGGAGGATATGAACATCTGCACGTTTTTGTGGACATATTACGGCTACCCCAATTCCGTATACGAGGGAGTTAATGTGGAAACCATGCGCACCCGCAACGGAGAGATCATGGCGGAGTGGGACATGAAAAACGGAACGCTTCCCGATGTGGATTATATTTGCGGCGTTCCCGATTCGGGCGTGCCCCACGCCATCGGTTATGCCAACAAAAGCGGCATACCCTTTGCCAGACCCTTTATCAAATATACCCCCACCTGGCCCAGAAGCTTTATGCCGCAAAACCAGTCTATGCGCAATAAGGTGGCGAAAATGAAGCTTATCCCCGTGAAGGAGCTTATAGAGGGCAAAAAGCTGCTGTTCGTGGACGACAGTATAGTGAGAGGCACGCAAATGCGGGAAACGGTGGAATTTCTCTATGCCAACGGGGCGAAGGAGGTGCATATGCGTTCAGCCTGCCCCCCGATCATGTACGGCTGCAAATACCTCAACTTCTCCCGCAGCACCTCGGAGCTGGATTTAATCGCCAGAAGCATTATCAACGAGTTCGAGGGCGAGGAGGGAGTTAAGTACATAAACGAGTACAGCGACACCAACACGGAGCGGGGCAAAAAGCTGAGAGCGGAGATATGCAGACGCTTAAAGCTCACCTCTCTTGAATTTCAGTCCTTAGAGGGCACGGAAAAAGCGGTGGGGCTTCCCGAATGCAAGCTTTGCACCTATTGCTGGAACGGCAAGGAATGATCCGAAATAACAAGAAAAAACGAGAAAAAGCAAGAAAAAAAGAGAAAAAAGTGCAGGTACATAAAAAGCAATAAAAAAGCGCAGCAAAACAAGGAAAGGACAGCTTATTTATGTACGGTAATATTCATGATGAATGCGGCGTTTTCGGGGTATATGCGGAGCAGCCGCAGGACGCTGCAAATATGGCATACTACGGCTTGTATGCATTGCAGCACAGGGGACAGGAAAGCTGCGGCATCGTGGTCAACGACAGCGGGATCTTCAGCTATCACAAGGGCTTTGGCTTGGTAAACGAGGTGTTTGACAGCGAAAATCTCGGAAAGCTGCCGAAGGGCAAAATAGCTATAGGACACGTCCGCTATTCCACCACAGGCAACACTACCGCCGCCAACACCCAGCCTATAGTGGTTCGCCACATGAAAGGCCCTATGGCGATAGCTCACAACGGCAATCTGATAAATGCCCTTGAATTAAGGCAAAGCTACGAGCTTAAAGGGGCGATCTTCCACTCCACCAACGACACGGAGGTGATCTCCTACGCCGTCACCGAGGCGAGACTGGTCAGCGGCTCGATCCAAGAGGCGGTGGAAAAGGCGATGTATAAAATCAAGGGAGCGTATTCCCTTGTCATAATGTCCCCCAAAAAGCTGATATGCGCAAGGGATCCCAACGGCTTCCGCCCGCTTTGTATCGGAAAAATCGAAGGCGGCTATGTATGCGCCAGCGAAAGCTGCGCCTTGGACAGCGTAGGCGCAGAGTATATCCGAGACATTGAGCCGGGAGAGATCGCAGTGATAGACGAAAACGGACTGCAAAGCATAAAGACCCACTGCGGACAGAGATCGGCAGCCTGCGTTTTCGAGTACGTTTATATCGCCCGCCCCGACAGCGTTATTGCAGGGCAAAGCGTTCATGCCGCAAGAGTTCAGGCGGGAAGATTTTTAGCCCAGGAGCACCCCGCAGCAGCAGATATTGTGGTGGGCGTGCCCGACAGCGGCTTGGAGGCGGCGCTGGGCTACTCTCTGGAATCGGGGATACCCTACGGAGTGGGCTTTGTACGCAACCGCTATGTGGGCAGGACCTTTATCCAGCCTGCCCAAGGCATGCGGGAGGATTCGGTGAGGATCAAGCTGAACCCCATTGCGGACGCAGTAAGGGGCAAGCGGGTGATAATGATAGACGACAGCATAGTGAGAGGCACTACCTGCGGCAGAACGGTAAATCTGCTGCGGGAAGCGGGAGCAAAGGAGGTCCATGTCAGAATTTCCTCCCCGCCCTTTATCAGCCCCTGCTTTTTCGGCATAGACATTGACAGCAGGGACAAGCTTATAGCCTGCCGCATGAGCCTTGAGGAGATAAGGCGGTCTATCAATGCGGATTCCTTGGGGTATCTCAGCCCCGAAAGCGTGCTTAAAATTGCGCCTAACGCAAAATGCGGCTTTTGCTCGGGCTGCTTTACGGGAAAATACCCCCTTGACGTGCCCGAGGAAATGCCCAAGGATAAATTTGAAAGCAAAATATAGCAAACCCGAAAGAAAGGACAGAAATATGAAGAACAGTTTTTCCGAAAGCTATAAAAAGGCGGGAGTTGACGTTACCGCAGGTTACGAGGGAGTAAGACTGATGAAGAAGGACGTGGAGCGCACCTTTATCCCGGGCGTGCTTACGGGGATAGGAGGCTTCGGCGGACTGTTTCAGCTTGATCCGGCGGGAATAAAGGAGCCTGTTTTGGTATCGGGCACCGACGGCGTGGGCACCAAGCTGAAGCTCGCCATGCTTATGGACAGGCACGACACTATCGGCATAGACGCAGTGGCAATGTGCGTAAACGACGTTATCTGCTGCGGCGCAAAGCCCCTATTCTTCCTTGATTATATAGCCATCGGAAAAAACGTCCCCGAAAAGGTGGCTGCCATAGTTAAG
>JAMPBF010000139.1 GCA_023666805.1 Bacillota bacterium | reverse complement strand
TATTTTTGACAGGATAGGCAAGGCGGGGATAGATCTGGACATGATCTCCACCGACCTTTCCACAAACGATACGATGTTTATCGGATTTACAATAGAGGATAAGGATATGCCTGCGCTGCTGCCGCTGATCAAGTCCGACAGGGTCTCCACTCCGAAAATCAACTGCGGCAACGTAAAGTTTATACTTAAATCGCAGGATATGGTGAATTGCCCCGGCTTTTCCGCAAAGGTGTTTAAAGCCCTGAAAAATACAGGCTGCACGCCGATTTTGGTAACCACGGGCGTTGACGAAATATCCCTGCTGGTGACCGACAGCGACAGCGCCGAAGCGGCAAAGGCTTTGGATATGCTGTTCGGCGAATAATTAAACGGGAAATGGGGAGCGTAAGGCTTCCCTTTAAATTTGCAGGAGATCGGGAGTTGATACTTTGAAGGATAAGAAAAAAGAGGAATTATTTGAAAGAACGCCCATTGGGAAAGCGGTCATAACCTTGGCTGTACCCACGGTCATAAGCTCGCTGGTAACGGTGCTGTACAATCTTGCGGATACATATTTTGTGGGTATGCTGAACGATCCCGTACAAAATTCGGCGGTCACATTGGCGGCGCCGCTTCTGCTTGCCTTTAACGCAGTAAACAACCTTTTCGGAGTGGGCACCTCCAGCATGATGAGCAGAGCTCTCGGTGCAAAGGATTTTGATACCGTCAGCAAAAGCTCCGCCTTCGGCTTTTACTGCTCTTTGTTTTTCGGGATAGTGTATTCGGTGGTTTATACCTGCTTCAGCGGTGCGTTCCTCACCGTGCTCGGCGCCGACAGCGAAACAATGGCTTCAACTGCGGAGTATTTAAAATGGACGGTATCCTTCGGCGCCGCCCCTGCGATCCTAAACGTGGTAATGGCATATCTGGTGCGGTCGGAGGGGGCGACTCTTCACGCCGGTATCGGCACCATGAGCGGCTGCATACTGAACATCATACTGGATCCCTTTTTCGTATTGCCTTTGGGACTTAACATGGGCTCTGCGGGAGCGGGACTGGCTACCTTTATCAGCAACTGCTTCGCCTGCTGCTACTTCTTCGTGCTGATCTTTGTAAAGCGCAAAAAGACCTACATCTGCATAAATCCCAAAAAATTCGGCTTCCAAAAGCGCATCGTGCTGGGGATCTTCGCCGTGGGTATTCCCGCCTGTATACAAAATCTCCTAAACGTTACGGGAATGACGGTGCTCAACAATTTCACCGCCGATTTCGGGGCGGACGCAGTGGCGGCAATGGGCATAGCCTATAAGGTCAACATGGTGCCCATGAATATAGCTTGGGGCTTCTCCCAAGGGATCATGCCGCTGGTGAGCTACAATTTTTCAAGCGGAAACCATGCAAGAATGAAAGGCTCGGTATTCCTTGCGGGAAAGGTGTCCGTGATTTTTCTGCTGATAGTTTCCTCTGTTTTCTTCGTCTTTTCGGACACGGTTATCGGAATGTTTATGAGCAACGAAGCGGTGGTAGGCTACGGCGGAGCCTTCCTAAAGGGCATGTGCCTCGGTCTGCCCTTCCTGTGCCTTGATTTCTTGGCTGTCAACGTGTTCCAAGCCTGCGGAATGGGCGGAAAATCCCTGATTTTTGCGGTAATGAGAAAGATAGTGCTGGAGATCCCCGCCCTGTTTATCTTAAACGCCCTGTTCCCTCTTTACGGACTTGCTTACGCACAGCTTACAGCGGAAGCCGTATTGGCAACGGCAGCCGTTATTGTATTGGCAAGAATGTTTAAAAGAATGAAAACAAACAAAAGCGGCACGAATGCCGCTCCGGACTGTTAAATCACCGTCTCCTTATGCCTCGTAACATGGCAACCGATATTGACCGCCACGGGCAGCCCCGCAATGTGAGTGGGGAATTGCTCTATATTAACGTACAGCGCCGTTTGAGTGCCGCCGAAGCCTTGCGCACCTATACCCAGCCTGTTTATTCCCTCAAGGCATTTTTTCTCCATGTCGGCATAAAACGGGTCGCTGTTTCTGAGCCTGAAATCTCTGCATAAAGCCTTTTTTGCCAGAAATGCGGCATACTCGAAATCTCCCCCTATCCCTACGCCCACGGTGATGGGAGGGCAGGGGTTGCTTCCCGCCTTGTCAGCTGCGGAAATTACGTAATCTATAATGTCCTCCTTGGTCGCCGAGGGGGTAAACATTTTCATTCCGCTCATGTTCTCGCTGCCGAAGCCCTTGGGTGCGACCGTGATACGGACCTTGTCGCCGCCTGTTATCGACGTGTGTATTATGGCGGGGGTGTTGGTGTTGGTGTTTACCCTGTTTAACGGGTCAGCCACCACCGACAGCCTTAATTTACCGTCAACATAGCCTTTTTCCACCCCTTGATTTATGGCGGCGTACAGATCTCCTCCGACGAAATGTACCTCCTGCCCTATCTCCAAAAAAATAACCGCCATGCCCGTGTCCTGACAAATGGGAACGTTCAGCTCCTTAGCGCAGTCCGCATTGTCCGAAATATCGGATAATACGCTTTTGCAAAGGGGGCTTTCTTCTTTTTCCGCCGCTTCCTTGATCAAGGACTGCATACCCTCGGGCAAAAAAAGGTTAGCCTCTTGGCAAAGCCGTGCGATCTCTTCTTTTATTATTTTAACGTCTATCTCTCTCATATCGGATACCTGCCTTTTTTAATCGTCATTGTCCACAGCCGAATTTGCTTCTTCGCTTATAAGCTCCTGTCTTTTTTCCAATTCGTCCTCCAGCTCCTCGCCCAAAACGTCGGTATTGGCGGCGGCGGTAAATTCCCTCAGATGATCGTTTATAGTGCGAAGCCTTTTTTTGTCGAACATCAGCAGATTGACCTCAACAAAAGCCACCCCCACCATAACCAAGCCGAAAATAGGGATAAGCGCAGGTTGAGGGTCGTCCGCAAACAGCGAGGCGATAAAAAACGCAGCCATGATCAGCAGCATAACGCCGATAATGACCCAAAACACCGCCCAAATGCAGGGCGGCTTTTTTATAAAGCCCTCCAATCGGCAGCCCTTAAGCCCCTTTTTTGTGCTTCCGTAAAAGGCGGTATCGCACATATCGTTTTTAAAGCTGTGATGATATTTAAGGGAGAAGCCGTCCTCTCTGTTTTCCCAAAGAAAAAGCTCCCGTCCCTTTTGAGAATAGAGGTTTTCCTCCTGCTGCTCCTTGATTTTTTCCTCGATCCGCCCCTTAAGCTCCTCCTCGGTAAGAGCCGTTTCAAATTCAACGGGTATTTTCAAGATCCTTTTCATAAAATCGCCCCTTTTAATAAATTATTGCACAAGCTTTCCGTCGCTGATCACCAAAACGGGCTTAGTCAAAACGTCGTAAAACTCTCCGTCCATAAGCACAAGATCTGCGTCCTTGCCCGCCTCGATGCTGCCCACTCTGTCGTCTATTCCGGCTATTTTGGCAGGATTTACCGTGATCGATTTTAAAGCCTCGTACTTGTCAAGACCGCCCTTAATGCACACTCCCGCCGATAAGGGCAGATACTGGATCGGAGTTTCGGGGTGATCGGTGCAGATAGCGAATGGGATCCCGGCATTGCTGAGCCTTGCGGCGTTTTCTATGGTCTGCTGTCTCAGCTCGGGCTTGCAGCGGTCCGCAATGATAGGTCCGATCACGCAGGAGCAGCCGATCTCCTTCAGCTCCTGGGTCACCAGTCCCCCCTCGGTAGCATGTATAAGCACGTATTTAAGGTCAAATTCCTCCGCAATGCGAACGGCGGTAAAAATATCGTCCGCACGGTGACAGTGAAAATGCGCCTTTACCTTCTTTTTTAACAGGGGTATAAGCGCCTCGCACTTTACGTCGTAGTCGGGCAGAGTGCCCTCCTCCTCCGTGCCTATGCTGGCGTTGTAGCTGATAACGTCCGCCATATACCGCTTGGCCTTATACAGCTGCTCCCTTATGAGAGCGGCGGTGGCAAGCCTTGTAGTAGGGGTCTCGTCCCTATCGTTGTAGCATTTTTTCGGATTTTCGCCCAAGGCGAATTTTACGGCTATGGGACTTTTGATGATCCGCTTGTCGATCCTCGGGCTGCCGTAGGTTTTCATAGCCAAAATTTCCCCGCCGATGGGATTGGCGCTGCCCACTCCCGTAAGCACCGAGGTGACCCCTGCCCTTGCCGCCTCCAAAAAGCAGTAATCGTTGGGATTGACAGCGTCGATGGCTCTCAGCTGCGGGGTGACGGGGTCGGTGATTTCATTGCCGTCAGCCCCTTCAAAATCAATTCCGTTTTCCCACATACCCATGTGGGAGTGACAGTCGATAAAGCCGGGGTAAAGGTTAAAGTCCTTTCCGTCGATGCTGCCCTCGGGGATCTCCTCAAGGTCGCTCATACTGCCCACCTCGGTTATCTTGTTCTCTTCGATAAGCACATATCCGTTGGGAATTATGCCCTTGTCGGACATAGTGTGGATCTTTGCGTTATAAATAAGCATTTTAGGCTTGTCCTTTCCGTTTTGGCAATATTACAGCAAATTTTTGCCTTGGTCAACGATCGAATGAATGATGGAGTTGGCGATCTCGTTTCCTTTGCCCTCGGCTTTAACTGTGATCTGCGAATTTGCCTTGTATATTTTTCTTCTTTTCAGGTAGATCTGATACAGCTGCTCTCTCGTGTTATTCACCACCAAAGGTCGGTTGGCGTCGTTTTTGATCCTGCCGTAGCATACGGGAAAGGAAGCGTCCAAAAAAACGGTTTTCCCGTGTTCGGCAGCATATTTGGCGGTATCGGGGTTTATTAATGTTCCGCCGCCCGTCGCCACGATATATCCCTCTTGAAGCTCCTTAAGGCAATCCGCCTCCAGCTGCCTGAAATAAGGCTCGCCCTTTTCCTCGAAAATTTGAGGTATGGTCATATTTTCTTTTTTAACAATGTAGCTGTCCAGATCCACAAAGGGCATTTTTAAAAGCTTTGACAAAAGCTTGCCTATATGAGATTTACCGCAGCCCATAAAACCGCATAAATAAATACTTTCCATTAAACCAGCTTCTCCATATCCGAGATCAGCTCCTTAATATCCTCGTTTTTGTATTCCGAGCCGTCCCATATTTCATGAGCCGCCACCGCCTGCAAAACCAGCATATCCATGCCGTTGGAGGCGGTGGCGCCCATTTCCCTTGCTTTTTTTACAAGAGCGGTCTCTACCGGGTTGTATATGGCGTCAAAAAGGTATTTTACGTCCTTGAGCTGATTTTTTTCCAAGGGCGAAAATTCGTTTTTGGGGTACATTCCCACGGGCGTGGCGTTGACCACCAGGTCATAGCCGCCACACATCTCCCAAAGTCCTATCACCTTCACCTTCCGCTGAGGGAGCAGCTTTTCGATCTCGCCCTTTATGCCCTCCGCAACGGGAATATCCTCTTTTCTCACCGCCATTGTAAGCTCGGCTCCCTGAAAAGCCGCTTCGATAGCCATCATACGTCCTACTCCGCCGCAGCCCAAAAGACAGACCTTGGAGCTCAATGAAGCGCCTAACTTTTCCACCGATTTTACAAAGCCCAAAACGTCGGTGTTATAGCCGATCCTTTTGCCGCCGTCGATTTTGACGCAGTTTACCGAGCCGTATCTCTCCGCCCCCTCCGACAGTCGGTCGCAAAAGTCGATAATGGCTATTTTATGGGGAATTGTAACGTTAAAGCCGCTAAGCTCGCTTAAATGACCGTATTCGTTTTTCAGCTCCTCGGGCTTTATCTCCGTCAGCGAATAATCCGCCTCGATCCCCGCCAGCTCAAACAGCCTTGCGTGTATCTGCGGTGAAAGGGAATGTCCCAAGGGGTAGCCGATAAGCGCAAATTTATTCATAATACCGCTCCTTTTTATACTGATTTTGTTGGATTTACTGTGCTAAAGCCGCAGCCAGGGTTTCCTTGTTTTCGATGTTTACCGCTCTGACCTCCTTTAAGGTTTTGCCCACCAGTCCCGTAAGCACCTTGCCGGGACCCAGCTCCACAAAATTGTCAAAGCCGGCGTTTTTCATGGCGTGCAGTTCGTCGGTGAATTTAACGGGAGAGCAGATGTGCCGAGACATAAGCTCGGGCATATCCGAAAAGTCGGTAAGCTCCGCCCCGATCACGTTGGAGTAAAATTTTACCTTGGGCAGCTTAAAGACGGTGTCCTTGACCGCTTCCTTAAATTCCTCCGCAGCGGAGCTCATCAGCTCCGAGTGGAAAGCGGCGGATACCGCCAAGGGCATAGCCCGCCTTGCCCCCGCCTCCTTTGCAGCCTCCGAAGCCTTTGCGATACCGTCCCTTGTGCCCGCAATAACGGTCTGAACGGGAGAGTTGAAGTTTACAGCCGTAACGTAGTCCCCGTCGGCTTTTACTCTTTCGCATACCTCGATCACCTTGTCCGCAGGAAGCCCGATGACCGCCGCCATAGCTCCCGGGTTAGCCTTTGCCGCCTTATCCATAGCGATAGCCCTGTATTTTATAGCGGTGTAGCCCTCCTCCAAGGTCAGCATTCCCGCCGCTACCATAGCCGCATATTCGCCCAAGGAGTGACCCGCCGCCCCCTCAAAGCTTATGCCCTTTTCCTCCGCCGCAGCTAAAGCAAGCAGCGAAACGGTGAATATCGCAGGCTGGCTTACCCTTGTCTGTGACAGCTCCTCCGCAGTGCCCTCCTGCATGATTTTCCACAGATCGAAGTCAAAGGTGCTTTTTGCCGCCTCAAGTATCTCGTTGCCCCTTTGGGGCACAGCCTCTAAAAGCTCTTTACCCATTCCCGGGTACTGAGAGCCTTGTCCCGAAAATAAAAACGCTGTTTTCATAAAAAATATCCTCCGTAATTTTCACTTAATTTTCACATAACGCCAAATTTAATTACAATCCGTATAATTCGCCTTATTTTTTACCTTATAATAAAAAATCTGTTGACAAAAGGGTATGATATGAGGTAAAATAAAGTGAGTTGTTTTTTGCATTATTTGGAAATTGAAACTTTTTTTATTATATA
>JAMPBF010000138.1 GCA_023666805.1 Bacillota bacterium | reverse complement strand
AATATTTCATTCAGCGGTCGATCCCGACGATGTCTCCTCACCTTTCTCAGCGGCGGCAAAGCCCATATATTTTTTAACTGCGGGGATCTGACATATCAGGAAATACAATACTCCGGCGGAAACAAAGGTCACTCCGGAACCGGACACATAATAGAAAATATCCGAATGGATCGAACCCGTTATCGGGTTAAAAACAAGGCAGCCGCAAACCACACCTATCGCCAAGCAGAAAAGACCCACTAAATTAAATCCCCTGTGGAATTTATATTTGCTCTTTTCCGCACCGTCAAGCTGATATGCGTCTCGAAGCGAAATTTTCTGTTTTTTCAGGAAAAAGAAATCCACAAACAAAATAGACATCATGGGAGCGTACAAGTAGGTTTCTATCGCAAGAAAGCTTCCGAAATAGGTGACCACCTGATCCCATATGGTGAGCAAGCCCACATAGACGCCCAAAATGATCACCATGGTGGAATATTTTACCTTCGGGAAAGCGGATTTAAGCACGATAGCGTTCATATTTGAACCTACCGCCTGCGTACCGATATTGGCAAAGCCCACCAATACAAGAGATAAAAGAGCGACGGCGGGAGAGGCAAGCTGCGCAAGGATATATGTGGGATCCTCCGCATAGGTACCAGTCTTGACAAAAAGAGCGATCGCCATAACTCCGCCCGCAAATATAAAGAAGGGCGCTACAACGCCGTAGCTGAGGGTAGTTGCCCAAAAGCCCGATTTTTCCTTTTTGCACAGTCTCGGCATTACAAACATCGCCGCTGTCCACGAAAAGGAAAAGGCTATTATTCCCTCGCCTGCCACCATATATCCCTCAAGCGGATGTGAAAAGCTGCTTGTATCGGGCTGATATGCTATTATATCGCTCATCGGAACGCTGGTCAGCGCAATAATAACAACTATTACACCCACGCCGAGCATCGCCGGCACCATTATTCTTGTCATGCGTCTTATGGCGTTGTTTCCCGCCAAGGCTATCAGCGTACCGATTATTATGGAGCAGCAGCCTAACAGCGGATAAAATTTCGGATCCAGATCCACTCCCGCAAATTTCAACAGATTTGCCATGGAGGTGCCGAACATGCTCGAAGCCACGGCGTACCACGGAAAGTTGGCGGCAACCGCAGCCACTGCCAAGATCTTGCAGGCGTTGCTGCCGAAAATGCTTTTAAGCCATACCCATACGTCAATACCGTATCTTACCGACATAATCACAGGCAGAGACACTATAGGCAGTATCAAAACAGATATTCCGAATGTGCCTAAGGTCATTTGCTTAAAGTTTACCAGCTGCGCCGAATATGCGCCCTGCGTGTAGCACCAGGTAGCGATCGCATAACCGCTTATCATAAGAAAAAAGTCCCAAAAGCCGTATTTTCTTTCATTTGGAAGCACAGGAGCTATACCCAATATGGTATCCTGCTCCATTTCCGCTTCTACATTGCGTTTAATCATTGTTTTCCTCCCTTAGCTGTTTGCGCCTATTATTGTCATTATCAGTCCGATTGCAGCGACTGCCGCCGCAAGTATATAGTGTATTTTGCTCAGTTTTTCCTCCTCGGGAGCTTCGTGTGTTTCATAATAACCGACTCTTTCGGAAACTTCCTTATGCAGCCGCTCTTCAATGCCGTTGTCTTTAGCCATTTTGATTTCTCCTTTCAGTATTTATCTGTAAAGCTCAAGAGCTTTTTTGGAATACAGCTTACTGTACTTATACCATATCATAAGATATTCTCCCACCTTATTGCCGTTGCTTTCCTGAAAAATTGCCCACACGAACCAGTAAAACGAGGCTAAAGCCACATAGGCTATATCGTGCCGCATTGACCGCTCGCTGCGGTTTTCGTCCTTATAGTACAGCCTTATAACGTTTAGCGCCTCTTCGTATGTGTAATCGGAGCAGCAAATAAACGTCCCTAAGTCAGTGGAGGGATCAGAATTGCCGGAGTATTCCCAATCTATAAGATACATTTTGCCTTTTTCGTCAATTATAAAGTTGGGGTCGTAAAAATCACAGTGACATATGCACTTTTTGACATTATCTTCCTTGACATATCGGTCGATTTCCTTAATATTCCCGTAAATCAGGGCAAAATCCTCAAAGTCGGTCCTGCCTGCCTTTTGTATCTTTTTTACAAATTCCTCTATCTTTTCAAAAATGTCAAATTCAAATTTTGACTGCTTTGGATAGCTGTGCAATGCTCTCGCCATTGCCATAGCCTGATTGACGTCGTCGGCGTTATGGTAATCGAGAGTGCGGGAATTTTCAATATATTTTGATATTTTCCAACCGCCCTCCTCGCTCATGTAAATGTAGGTGTCGTCCAAGCCCAATTCACTGGCTACCTGCATCGAAAAAGCCTCGCTTTTGCGGTTTATATATTCGTCCGTGCCTACTCCCGGGTGACGGTATATATACTCGCCTCCCTTGCATTTAAAGCGAAACGAAAGATTGGTAAGTCCCTGCTTTACGGGCACGGTATCGTGAATATCGGAGATTTGACATTTCAGCACCCCGCAAATATTGTCGAGGATCTTTGAATCGGTGTTGTTGATATAGTAAGGATCAAAGGAACGAAGCTCATCAAGGGAATCAAATTCAAAAATAACCCCCTTGTCATATCTCCTAATAACCATATCCAGCTCTTTTATGTGCTTCATATAAAGATTTTCCCATAAAAGAGTTCTGTTATACTCGGACTTATACTCCTCCTCCAATATCGGCAGGAATTTATCGGAAAAGCTGCGGTTGAAATAAGCGTGACCTATCATGTACCATCTATTCTCGCCTCCGATCTTCACGCCGGTAATCCTGCCCTTTCTGTCGGTGGAAAGGCAGTATTCCTCCGTTTTCCCCTCGCAGTATTCGGCGGCATAGTAGGAGCAATAAACATAAGGCTCAAATACGTTTATACTGAAATAGTCGTCGGAGGAGCATATGAATGTGTTCTTTAGCTTATCTTTGACACGCATAAGCGTAGAAGGGTTATTATACTTATAATAATCCTCATTTATAACTATATTGACACCGTACTTGTCTGCAAGATAAAAAAACATCTCTTTCATATATCCGACTACCACGGTTATATCATTTATGCCTGCCTCTTGGAGCTGTTCTATCTGCCTTTCTATAAGCACCTGTCCTTTTGCTCTCAGCAAGCCCTTGGGCTTTTCATAGGAAAGAGGGGCAAAACGGCTTGACATTCCCGCTGCCATTATTATTGCATTGTCTACCTTGTACGGTTCTAATGCCCTTTTGCCGTTCTCGGTGATTTTGCCCTTTTCATCGGCAAACCCCTTTTCGCGCAGAGACGCAATATTTTTATTGATATTTCCAAGCGACAATCCCAAAAAATCGGACAGCGACCTTTGAGTGGTATTTATTCCCTTCATCAGCTGATACAAAATATCAAATTCATTTCTTGTCATAAATATTCTCGCTTCAAATTTTCATTTTTTTAATATATATATAATATTATGAACATTTTATTACAATTTGTCAACCCCTTTTTATAAATTTATTAAAAAACGTGTATTGTTTTAATTTAATCGATTATGGGTGTAAAATACGTCACTGTTTGTGGGGGTATTGCGGGAGGCTTTTAGTATGCACCTATGTCTATAAGATCGGTGGTGGCAAAAGATTGTTCCGCAAATTGTACTTTCTGTTTGTCGGTTTCAATTTTATGGGGGGTTAATGTCCTAAGACGGCTGCGCATTTGGGCAGCCGGAAAATATCCTTTTCCATCAATCAACACGATGTTGATTTCTCCGAACTATGAATTTTTAAATACCAAATTATGAAAATATTCCTTTCAAAACAGGCAGGCAACATCGGTTATACTTGAATTTATTCATCTCTTATGATATAATTATAATATCATCAACGCAGTTAAATAATTTACTCGTTTAAAATGCAGAAATAAAATGCAAGGAGTATATTCAATGAATATTATCGAGGGGATTCAAAGCAGAAGAAGTGTGCGCAGATTTACGGATACACCAATTACCGACGACGCTTTGCGGATTATATTAGAAGCCGGTATGAGCGGACCCAGTTGCGTCAATTCAAGGGATTGGAGCTTTCTTGTAACAAGAGAACGGGATATTCTCGGAAAAATGGCAGACGCAAACGGCCGCCCAGCCGAACCCCTGCGAAATGCGGCATTGGGCATATTGGTGCTTGGCGACTTAGAACGTGCATTTCCTCCCGCCAAAGAATATTGGATAATAGACGGTGCAATCTCCGCAGAAAATATGATACTTGCAGCGTGGGGTCTTGGGATCGGCTCGGTGTGGTTAGGAACTTGGCCTCAAAATGACCGCATGGAAAAATTACGCAAAATATTTTCATTGCCTGAAACGACAGTGCCGCACTCAATCATTGCATTCGGCTATCCCGACGAAAAGCCTGAAGCTAAAGGTTTTTATGAGGAAAACAGAGTTCATATTGACAAGTGGTAAGCCAAACCGTTTTATGCTGCGTTAAATATACGAGCCGCACTGCCCTATGAGCAAGTGCGGCTCAGTTTATTGATAAAATTCTGTTGGGAAGATTTTTTGAACAGTGATATTTAATTACCAAATAAATTTTTTTGATGTTAAAGCATAAAAATACGTCTCGTGCAGCTTGGGAGCGTATTGGGTGTTGCTGTGTGGTTTACTGCCCTATAAAATTACACAACTCTCAAACATGCTGCCCCATTTACCGGTTTCGGTGTTAAAAAAGATTTATAAAATTTAATATTTTCAATCACACTGCCAATATCATTAAATAAATTTTTGATCTCATTATTTAATCTTTCTTTTTTCCGTTTTTCAACAATTATTATAAACTTATTCGTCTTCTCTGAACACCTCATTTTGTAATATTGCTATTGCCTGCTGAACGTTGCTTTCCGCCATGAAATCATTTATCCACGGAATAGCGCCCGCCAACAATGTTAAAGCTTGTATTAAATTATCTCTTGTTTCATCTGTCATTTGCTAAATCCTTTCTTGGCTATTTGATATGCTAAATCTGTTACAGTTTTAATCAACTCATTGTCATTACAAACACTGAGTTTTACTACCCTCTAAAATTACACAACTCTCAAACAAGACATCTCGGTTCAGCGGTTTCTTCGCCGTTTTACTACCCTCTAAAATTACACAACTCTCAAACGTAATAAAGGGGTATTTGTCGTGAGCATACGTTTTACTACCCTCTAAAATTACACAACTCTCAAACGCATGAGTGTACGGTTTCAATGCCTGTAGGGTTTTACTACCCTCTAAAATTACACAACTCTCAAACAAAGACGAAAGAGAAAAAGAACCCTGAAATGTTTTACTACCCTCTAAAATTACACAACTCTCAAACAATAGAGCTTAACGACGAAAACGGCGAATTGTTTTACTACCCTCTAAAATTACACAACTCTCAAACAATTCTTTCACAACCTCCGACGCACCGTCAGTTTTACTACCCTCTAAAATTACACAACTCTCAAACGGTTGTTATGTTTATAGCCAGATTATTTTAGTTTTACTACCCTCTAAAATTACACAACTCTCAAACGATGCGGGTTATCTGATGACCAATATGTTTGTTTTACTACCCTCTAAAATTACACAACTCTCAAACGGTGCGTTGCGCTCTGCTCGGTTGAATTGCGTTTTACTACCCTCTAAAATTACACAACTCTCAAACCGAAACAGGATAAGCAATCAAGCCGAGCAAGTTTTACTACCCTCTAAAATTACACAACTCTCAAACGAAGACGTTATAAAAGCCTTGCGGCTGCTTGTTTTACTACCCTCTAAAATTACACAACTCTCAAACTGGGTAACAATCACATAGTTTTTAAGTATTGTTTTACTACCCTCTAAAATTACACAACTCTCAAACATTCCCGAAGCCGCTTTTGCTATTCTAATAGTTTTACTACCCTCTAAAATTACACAACTCTCAAACACTTATTGCCCTTCGGCAGTTACATATTAAGTTTTACTACCCTCTAAAATTACACAACTCTCAAACTAGCAAAGCCCTGATAGGCGTTCTGGATAGGTTTTACTACCCTCTAAAATTACACAACTCTCAAACATATAGCGGAAATGACTGCGTGTTTTTGGAGTTTTACTACCCTCTAAAATTACACAACTCTCAAACATCATCCCGAAAGACATCAATATCTGGCTTGGTTTTACTACCCTCTAAAATTACACAACTCTCAAACCACCTGCGCAATTCCCGCGCCGACAACGGGGTTTTACTACCCTCTAAAATTACACAACTCTCAAACCTGTTGGGGCAGCACCCGACGACGGGGGCGGTTTTACTACCCTCTAAAATTACACAACTCTCAAACGAGCGCGGAAATGAAGTGGGTATAGGCTTTGTTTTACTACCCTCTAAAATTACACAACTCTCAAACACTGTTTCCAACGGTTGATCTCTTTACTTAGTTTTACTACCCTCTAAAATTACACAACTCTCAAACTTACTGACCTGTTATTCCTCGGAGGCGGTCGTTTTACTACCCTCTAAAATTACACAACTCTCAAACTAGGTACAAGCACATAATCCGAAGCAACAAGTTTTACTACCCTCTAAAATTACACAACTCTCAAACCCGTTTTCATTTTCATAAAACTGTACGGAGTTTTACTACCCTCTAAAATTACACAACTCTCAAACAAAAGCAAAATTCCGTTGTCGTGTGCAATCGTTTTACTACCCTCTAAAATTACACAACTCTCAAACAAGACGACAAGTCTGTAAATCCGCTCTACAAGTTTTACTACCCTCTAAAATTACACAACTCTCAAACCTTGATGTATTCAGCCATCTTCCGTTTCCTGTTTTACTACCCTCTAAAATTACACAACTCTCAAACCAAAATGCGCAAATTAGTGGTTTTTCTTTGTTTTACTACCCTCTAAAATTACACAACTCTCAAACCCTCATCGGGAACATAAATATATTTCTTT
>JAMPBF010000137.1 GCA_023666805.1 Bacillota bacterium | reverse complement strand
TTATACTGTTTTCGCTTTAAAAGATAGACAAAGTCTATCTTTTAAAGACACCGCAAAGCGGTGTGTGGCGATAGCCACCGAAAACAAAGTTCAATACTGATTCCGCCAAAATCGAAGATTTTGGCTGCCGACTGAAAGTCGGCTTTAAAATACAGACGAAGTCTATATTTTAAACAGGAATTAGTATTAAAATACGGATCTCACCGTATTTTAAAGCAAAAACAGCATAAACCGCCGTTGCTTTCTCCGCAAAGCTCAAACAGAATAAACATCAAAAAATATTGCTCTACTATTTTATTTTATCAAAATGAAGCATAACAGTCAATAGGGTAAACGCAATTTTTTTAAAAATGTTAACTTTCTACAATTTGAAGTTGACAGTTTTGGAAAGTTGTGATAAAATAAAACTTAACAAATGTTAACCGAAGATAAAAATAAGTTAACTTCTTCCGACCTGTTCTTTCGGACAGGCTTCATATTTCTCCCAAGCAGATCCTGCAAATTTTTGCGCATACGTCTTGCCGAAAGGCGTACCCGCAGGAATATGCCGCATTCAAGGATTGCGGCAAGCAAAAAAAGAACTGACGGGAGCAATATTATGTTGTAACAGGAGGCAACGACGGTGAAGGTGGTTGAGGAGCTGCTTAAAATAATGGACAGCAGCGGAGGAGAAAACATATCGGGACAGGAGCTGGCGGAAAAGTTGGGCGTGAGCCGCACTGCCGTATGGAAGGCTATGAATAAGCTTCAGGAGCAGGGCTACGAGATAGAAGCCACCCGCAACCGAGGCTACCGCATGATAAGATCGGGGGATTTACTTTCCGCAGAGCAGATAAGCGGTTATTTGTCTCCAGAGGTAAAGACGGCGGATATACAGGTTTTCAAAAGCATAAGCTCCACCAATACTTATGCAAAGAAATTGGCTGCCGACGGAGCGAAAAGCGGCACTGTGATTATTGCCGACCAACAGACCGAGGGCAGAGGCAGAAGGGGCAACAGCTTCTTTTCGCCCCCGAAAACGGGTCTTTACATGAGCGTAATACTGAGACCCAAGGGCTTTGAGGCTGAAACCGACATGGTGACGGTCTGTGCAGGCTGTGCAGTTTGCAGGGCTATAGAAAAGCTCACCGACAAAAAGCCGCTTATAAAATGGGTCAACGATATTTATCTCAAGGAAAAGAAAATTTGCGGCATACTCACCGAGGGCGTTGTGGATTTTGAGACGGGACATATAGACAATATTGTGGTGGGGATCGGCTTGAACATTACGACCGGCGATTTCCCCGAGGATATAGAGCAAAAGGCGGGAGCCTTGGATCACAAAATTTCCCGCAACCGAATTGCCGCCGAAATAATAGAGGAGCTTTATCACTGCTTAAACAGAACTCGCGAAGAAAACATAAAGGATTACAAAAACCGCTCCTTGGTACTTGGCAAGGAGGTCTACTATCTGAAAAACGGCGTTCCGCACCACGGCGAGGCGTTGGACATCGACCAAAAGGGACAGCTTATAGTGCTGACCCAAAACGGCAGGGAAACGCTTAATTCGGGGGAGATCTCCGTAAGATTTTAAGTAATAATATGTATGCAAAAGGAGGCAAAGATGAAGGTTAAAACTTCTGATTTGGTATTGATAGCTATGTTTACGGCAATTATCGCCGCACTTTCGCAAATCCAAGTGCCAATGCCCACCTGCGTTCCCGCCACGCTTCAAACCTTTGCGATAGCCTTTTGCGGATATTTTTTAGGTGCGAAAAGGGGTGCGGCAGCTGTATCGGCGTATATTCTCTTAGGCGTTGTCGGCGTTCCCATTTTTGCCGGCTTTAAAGGCGGCTTCGCCTGCTTGGGCTCGTTTACGGGCGGATTTATATACGGATTTTTGGCGATGGTCGTCCTTTGCGGGCTTAAGGTAAACGGCAAGCCCCTAAAAATTGTTATGGGCATTTCGGGAGTTGCCGCTCTTCACTTTTTCGGAGTTTTGCACTATGCGCTTTTAACTCCCAACGACTTTATGCGTTCATTTTTGCTGGTTTCCGCCCCTTATCTGCTTAAGGATTTTGTCAGCGCAGTGTTGGGATATTTTGCCGCACTCGCTGTCAGCAGGGCGACAAAGGGCATAGTCAAGCCTCGCATTTGATTTTTACTAATGTCAAAGAGCTGCCGCAATCATGCGGCAGCTCTCGGATTTTATGAGCGATTTTCCTCCATGTCTCTTCCCTCGCCTATCAGCTCGTTCTTTCTGAAGAAAAGGGAAATGCACCATACGGCAGCTAAAGCCACTACTATATACAATATACGGCTTATTACGCTGTCGTTGCCGCCAAACGCCCAAGCGATCAGGTCGAAGCGGAAAATTCCCACTAAGCCCCAGTTTAAACCGCCTATAAGCAAAATCCAAAGTGCAATTTTATCCATCATAGTCTTGTTTTCCTTTCATAAATCTAAATTTCGATAACCTGCCAATATTGTTTGTAAAATTATTTTATTTATTCTTTGTGATATTGCTGTAATTTTTGTTATATAATTTGTAATATTTTACAATTTCTTAAAATTTTTTAAAAATATGTTGACAAAAAACCTAAGTTCTTGTATAATAATTATCGTTGCTTATGCAATAAGTTCGGGAGCTTAGCTCAGCTGGGAGAGCATCTGCCTTACAAGCAGAGGGTCACAGGTTCGAGCCCTGTAGCTCCCACCATTTGGCCCGGTAGTTCAGCTGGTTAGAACGCTAGCCTGTCACGCTAGAGGTCGTGGGTTCGAACCCCATCCGGGTCGCCAAATTTGGTGTTAAAAAGATTTACTGCGGCTCCTGCCGAGAACAAAAGCTCCTGTAGCTCAGTTGGTAGAGCAGGGGACTGAAAATCCCCGTGTCGTTGGTTCGATTCCGATCGGGAGCACCAACCTTTTTGAAAATGCGACTGCCAAAAGCGATACGCCTTGATGTATCGAAATAAGAACAAGCAGACGCAAACTGCGGATTTAGCTCATCCGGTAGAGCGCCACCTTGCCAAGGTGGAGGTAGCGAGTTCGAGCCTCGTAATCCGCTCCATGCCGATACGCTTCCGAATCGTGGGAGCGTATTTTTGCATACTGCCGTTATGATCTCCGAAAACGCAGTTGGCTGCCAACTCCGTTTTGCATGCTGTTGTAAATTTATACGGGCTTGTAGCTCAGCCGGGAGAGCGCTGCGTTCGCAACGCAGAGGTCGAGGGTTCGATCCCCTTCAGGTCCACCACAAAATAACCCGCTTAAACTCAGTGTTTAAGCGGGTTTGTTTATTTTTTATATATAGACATTAAATCAAAAAATAACAAAAAATAACACTAAAAATCGGAATTAGGGGTGTCAAAAGGGGTGTCAAAATTAAGTTCAATTTCATGAAGGAAATACAGTTTAGTGTATGCATTTTTTTGATATTTTTCATCATATTCCGCTATTTTTCACCAAATCGCTGAAAAAATTCTTTTTTCATAGTAAAATGAAAAAAGGAGCGCTGAAAATGATAAGAATTACACTATCACGCAAGCTTGGAGAACTTCGGATTACACAATCTGAGCTTTCAGCTGCAACTGGCATAAGGCAAAATACCATAAATGATTTATATCACGATGTTGCCGAACGGGTAAGCCTTGAGCAGCTTGACAAGATTTGCGAAGCATTGAACTGCTCTTTGTCTGAAATTATGGAATTCTCTCCCAATGCAATTCAGACAACAGTCAAATGCAAGAGCCAGACAGTTTATAAAAACCGAAAGGCATAAAATTTCCCCCGACCGAATTACACGGTCGAGGGTTTTTTATTGTTTTTAATTTGACTGCTTTATTTGTAAACTTTGATAATGCATCCAAAGCTGCCTGCTCTGTAGAATTCGATTTTGCTTCCTTTATATGTCTTTTTTAATGAAAGTTTTTCCGGATCTGCATCGTCATAAATGTCAACATACGTTGAGAATGTTGTTCTCTTTTCATAATGCTTTGGTATTTCGGTTTCCTCGTCCGCAATGTATGCGCTGTACTCACCGTCTTGGTTGAACATCAGCAGATCTGCTTTCATTCCTCCAGTTTCTTCACCTCCCATAAGCGTTAATAAGCACCTGTCAGAAGCTCCAATATACGTTTTTTCACAATCTTTGTAATTTTTCATTTCTTTCCCTTTCTAAAATTTGCTATGAATATATAACAAATGTAATTTTTCTTACAATTTCATTATATCATACTGTTATCAGTATGTCAATAGTAACTGAACTAAATTTTGCACAAAAATCATAATTTGCTCTTGTGCAATACTTCATATTGACAACAGTATGTAAAGCAATGTATAATTTATATAAAAAATTTATTTTAGTAAGGAGTTACTATATATGCCTATAAAAAAGGAAAACCCTTTATACAAAAGAGGACAATACACTATTGGTCAGAAAATTTCGACAAAAAAATATAATGAAGCCCATTATGACAACATCAACTTTCGTGTTAAAAAAGGGCAAAAGGAGCGCTTAAAAGAGATTGCCAAGAAGTGGAATATGACTTTAAATTCCTTTATATTTGAGTGTATCAAAGGTTATCTTAGAAGTAACGACCCAATCTCGTTTGATTATTTAAATAATGATGAAAAAGGTAATGGCAAAATTGAATAATATTTTGAAGTAATCTTTCAAGAATAAATGGGCTGACACTGAAAAGTTAGTCCTTTTATTTTTACAAGATCCACTTTTCATCACACCAACAAATCTGTCCTTCATACACCACCTGCACCCATTTTATCCCATCGGCAACAGCCGTCTTTCCCGTAGCATATACTGTCACTCCTGCGGTCAGCCGTGCTGCCTTGTCACCGTTAAGACTTGGAGCTTTTCTGATATTGACTACAGCGTTTGATTTTTTGACCGTGTAAGTTCCACAAAACTCAAATAATGCCGCCCCGTCAGTATCGGTCAAAGCTGAATACTTTTCCTGCCCCGTGTGCCTAAACCATTTCTGACCCTTTTCATCAGGCAAATAAAGCCTATCTGCTATGTAGTAGTCACCTCTTACACACCTCTTTGAAACGGTGGTGCCTGCAAGTGTGGGCTTGTTTCTTATCGCCGCCACGCCCAAAGAGCGATAAATGCTGTTCACCGTGGAATATTCTGCGGTTGAGGTGGTAGTGCCCCCGCTATTTCCCGCATAGCTTATGTACGGAAGTTTTCCGTGCCTTACCCACGTTCTTGTAGGGTAGCCCGCTTTAGCCCCGATATTTCCCACGGCGGTAAGCTGCACACAGTTCTTCCAAGCAGGTGTGCTCTCCACAACTAAGCCGTTCCCCACGTATATACCGATATGTCCTGTCATTCCAACAGCCTCGCCCACTTCGATTTTGGAAAAATCATCGGAAATGCTTTTACAACGGTTCATCATAACATTAGCATCTATGTCAGGAACGCCGTTACTCTGATATACTGCGCCGCCGTATTTCTTGCTCTTATCGCCGTTCCACCCCCAAAGCAAGCCCTTGATAAGATTTACGCAGTCAAACCCAAAGGTATCGGAAGA
Organism: Bacillota bacterium; assembly: GCA_023666805.1. Taxonomy (GTDB): domain Bacteria; phylum Bacillota; class Clostridia; order Oscillospirales; family Ruminococcaceae; genus Ruminiclostridium_E. The sequence continues at coordinate 1,563 of JAMPBF010000137.1, read as the reverse complement.
AGCGGCATTAATCAGTTTAGCCCGCTCAGTCTGCGTATTATAACGATCTTCGTTGATATATCGTTCCTTATTGGTGTTATTCATCGGAGCACCAAAGCAGCACATTACATACAGGGTCTTGTATTTTTCTGCCACTTCAATTGCCTTTGACGCAAGCTCTTCACCGGTCTTTATCATAAGTACGCCCCCTTTAAGAAATAGTTATACCGTCACTGTTAAGCTGTTTGACCGCTGCTTCAATGGCAGCGTCAACTGCCGTTTTGTCGAAAGTCAATCCCTTATCTTCCAAAAAATCGATAACAAACTGCTTTTTCTCTGCGCCCCTGCCTGTGCCATTATAAATCTGTTCAGCGGCCGCCACAGCAATTTTTACCCAAGCTACAAACTGCTGCCTTTGGCTGTCGGTGGTCTTGCTCTTAATCCAAGGTATCAAAAAAGCGGTAATAATCGCTGCTACCAGCGCAATAATCCCGTTTATAATCGGAGTAATATCAATCATTTTCTTTGTCCTTTCTGTCTTCTTTTTCCCATTTTCTTTCCCGAATTTTATCCTTGTTGGTCTTGATCCACCCCATAACCCCGCACTCTCCCCCAAGTACCGCAAAAACGCAGGTACAAAGGGTATCGGGTATGCCGCCGTAAGCCGCAAACAGCCACACCATAACCACCGTAAAGGCAATCAGCGTTATTGCCGTGAAAACAAGGATAATATCCATTGTCCCCCATTTTGGGGGATTTTTCTTTTCGTGATTTCCTCTTGCCATATCACCCTCCGAAAATTCTCGGCAAAACATAACCGATGAGAAACGTCACCAGTCCCGTAAGGCAGCACTTAACAACGGTTTTCCACTTGTCCCCATCCTGCCCTTCTAAGGTTTCAAGCCGTTTCCCTTGCTTTTCCTGCTCCTTAGCCATTTGCTCCATGGATATGGCAAGCTTTTCCACCGAGGTCACTAACGCCCCGATTTGCTCCGAGTTCTTTTCTAAATTTTCGATGCGTCTGTTCTGACGGTGGTTCTCCTCCTCTATCCGCTTGCGGAACTCCTCATGCTCCGCTCTTGTGATAGCCGTGTCCATTACCGTTCACTTCCCTTCGTGATTTCTGCAAATTCTTCTTCGGTGATCCAGCCCTTAGACACCGCATTTTTAAGCCCCGCATCGTTAAGCTGCCCCTTCAAATACAAGCTTTTAATTCTTTCAAACATCTCTATTCCTCCCCCATAAGGCTTTCCAAAATCAGCGTGTTAACCGCCTCATTTAAGCTGTCGATTTCCGCCTGCTTTCTTTCCAAGACCGCAATGGTGTCCAGATCCATCGCAGGATAATAGGTCGTAATATCGTGAGTGGTATCATAGTGATAGCAAAGCTTTTTTGTGTCGGAAAAACTTGCGAAAATGCTGTCGTCCGGCACTTCGATTTCTTTTATCCCCTCTGTATTTTTCGGAGGATTATAGAGCGCCACAACACGGTGGTTTGTATTTGTATAGATCTTCATAGAAGCTCCTTTCTTTAAGTCAACAAATAAATATTCTTAGCGCCGAAAGAAAAGCTGTGATACTTGGT
>JAMPBF010000136.1 GCA_023666805.1 Bacillota bacterium | reverse complement strand
GCGCAGCACATAAAAGAGATTACCTTTATAAAAGATATAAATCTCCGCAATCCCCACGCTGAAAGCGTAAACCCTATGGTAAAATCTCACCCCTCTATCGCCTTCAACAGCTCCTGCACCTTATCTTTGTTTTCCCACTTAACGCCTAAATCCTCGCGTCCCATGTGACCGTAAGCGGAAAGGGCTGCGTATTGGGGTTTTCTAAGCTCCAAGGAATCTATGATCGCAGCGGGGCGAAGGTCGAATACCTTTGCTACAGCCTTTTCGATAGCATGATCGGGATATTTTCCCGTGCCGAAGGTTTCCACCATTACGGAAACGGGCTTGGCTACACCGATAGCATAGGCGATCTGGACCTCACAGCGTTTGGCAAGGTCTGCTGCCACTATGTTCTTTGCCACGTATCTGGCGGCATAGGCTGCTGAGCGGTCAACCTTGGTGGGATCCTTGCCCGAAAAAGCGCCGCCGCCGTGTCTTGAATAGCCGCCGTAGGTATCTACGATGATTTTTCTGCCTGTAAGTCCGCTGTCGCCCTGAGGTCCGCCGATAACAAATCTTCCTGTGGGGTTTACATAGATCTTGGTATCATTATCCATAAGCTCGGCAGGAATGGTGGGTCTGATAACCTTTTCGATAATGTCCGTCTTGATTTGCAGCAGAGTGGCGCTTGCCTTATGCTGAGTGGAGATCACCACCGTGTCTACTCTCACGGGCTTATCGTCATCATATTCGACAGTGACTTGAGATTTTCCGTCCGGGAGCAGATAGCTTATTTCTCCGCTTTTTCTGCAATCGGTAAGCTTCTTTGCCAGCTTATGAGCCAAGGATATAGGCAAGGGCATAAGCTCGGGGGTCTCGTCGCAGGCATAGCCGAACATCATGCCCTGATCTCCCGCTCCCGTATCCAGCTTGTTTTCCTCTCTGCCCTCCAAGGCGTTGTTAACGCCCATTGCAATATCGGGAGACTGCTCGTCGATAGAGGTCAAAACCGCACAGGTGTTGCAGTCAAAGCCGTAGGTGGCGTTATCGTAGCCGATCTCTTTAATAGTGCTTCTTACGATCTTGGGTATATCCACATACCCTTCGGTAGTGATCTCTCCCATTACCAAAACCATGCCCGTAGTGGTGCAGGTCTCACATGCAACTCTGCTCATCGGGTCTTTTGCCAGCATTGCGTCAAGAATACTGTCGCTTATCCTGTCGCAGATCTTGTCGGGATGTCCCTCCGTAACACTTTCGGAGGTAAATAAACGTTTTGCCATAATTTTTTCCTTTCCTGCCGCCTTTCGGCATTTTAAAAAAATTTGCAACAAAAAAACGCCCTTTAGGGGGGCGCATATTTCCTTTTTGCACCCCTCATCTTTCGCTGAAAAAATCAACGCAGGAAGTAGCACCGTTTTCCCGAGTAAAAAATCTTCGGACCGGTTGCTGCAGCGTCAAAGGGCCTGTCCCTCGGCTGCTCTTGATAAGGCTTGTTTTTTGTCAAGGCGATACCGCACAAAGATTTTACCCGAAGCTGCGTTAAGGTAAAAGGCTGTGCCGCTTCCTTGTGCGGTTATCCCTTAGTTTGATTGTAGCACAAGTTGTAGGATTTGTTAATATATATTTTCAAATATATGGTGTTTTTGGTAAAATTTATGACATATTAAAGGGACATTGAAGCAGTGCGGAAAATCAATCCCGAATACTCCAGTCCACAGGCTGAATTCCCTGCTGCTGCAAAAAGGCGTTGCATTTTGAAAAGTGCTTGCAGCCGAAAAAGCCGTTGAAGGCAGATAGGGGACTTGGGTGAGCGGCGGTCAGAATAAGGTGCTTGGGGTTATTTATAAGCCTTGCCTTTTCCCTGGCGTTAGCGCCCCAAAGGAGATAAACGACGGGGCTGTCCTTTTGATTTACCTTGGAAATAACGGCGTCCGTAAACTGCTCCCAACCCTTTCCCCTATGGCTGTTGGCTTGTCCTCTGCGGACGGTGAGCGCACTGTTCAGCAGCAGCACCCCTTGCTTTGCCCAATAGGTGAGCTCGCCGTGGGAGGGGGCGGCAAGACCCAGGTCGTCGCTGATTTCCTTGTAAATATTTTTCAGCGAGGGAGGGATAGGGTTTCCCTTCAGCACGGAAAACGCCAGCCCGTGGGCTTGGTTGGGCTCGTGATAGGGATCCTGTCCGATAATTACCGCTTTAATGCCGTCATAATCCGCATACTTAAGAGAGTTGAAAATGTTGTTCATATCGGGGTATACCGTATAATGGGTGTACTCCTGCTTTAAAAATTCTCTCAGCTTAAGGTAGTATTCCTTTTTAAATTCCTCGGCTAAAATCTCGTCCCATTTATTTTTCAGCCTTACCATAATGTTATCCTCCCGAAAAGCTCCGTTAATGCTTCCCTGCCGAAATGCAGCTGTGCCAAAGCGCCGCAGGCTATGGATAAAATGAAGATGATCACTATGCAGATTATGCAAAGCCACAGGGGCACGGTTCTTTTTTCCTTTGGCTCGGATCCCGGGGCGGCTTGAGCTGCTTCCGTGTTCTCTCGGCGCAAATCGGAGGGATCGCCGCCGCTTTGCGCCGAATTTACGGCAGGCGGGCTTTCTTCCGGAGCATAATTGGGATTGGGTGTTCCGCACAGTCCGCAAAACTTGTCGGTGTCATTTAATTCGTAGTGGCAATTGTTACATTTCATTTTTTAAATCCCTTTCGGTATCTTTTTTGTGATAAAAATCAGGCTTTTTTCCCCGACTTTTCCGTTTGTTCAAGCATTTCCTTAAAATCGGTCCTGGCAAAATCAAACAAATATTGCTGTGCGATCCCTTCCCTGCCCTTTATGCAGTCGGGGTAGCCGTTAGGGTAGTAGTAGGCGTTTATCCTTTTTATCCAAACGTCCTTGGGCACGGCGGAAAGACGGTGCAGACCGAACAGCAGCACGCAGTCCGCCACCTTGTCTCCCACCCCCTTTATGATTTTAAGGGCTTCTCTCGCCTCATCGTCGGGAAGTGTTTTTATTTTTTCAAGATCCACCTCGCCGCTGTTTATTTTTTCCGCAGCGTCAACTATGTACTTTGCCCGAAAACCCGCTCTAAGCGGAGCTAAAGCCTCTTGGCTGACGTCCTTAAGCTCCTGCTCTGTGGGAAAGGCGTAGCCGAAATCGGTTTTTGTGCCGAAGCTCTCACAGAGGCGGTCGATAATTCCCGTTATTCGCTTGATGTTATTGTTTTGGGAAATGATAAAGCTGATAAGGGTCTCAAAGGGCGGCTGCCTCAACACCCGTATTTTTCTGCCCTTGCAGGCGGAGCTTAAGGTCTTGTCCTTGTTAAACTCCTTCAGGATACTGTCATAATCGAGATCGAGATCAAAGTAATCCCGCCAAAAGGGTAGGTCCTCTTTTTCACATTCTATCTCTATGCCGTCTTCCCTTTGTACGAATTTGCCAAGCTTATTTCCCACGATCCCCGTAAATTCGCCGTTGCCCAGATCCTTAAACCTAAAGCACTGACCGCAGAACAGGGTCTGTTTTAGATCCAAGCAGCTGCATTTTATTTCATATTTCATATTTATTGCTCCAAAATTTCCAAAAAACACTTGATATTTTATTAATATTATAATACAATAGTAAAGAAAAGGCAAGAAAAAATTTCCCGAAAGGAATATAAAAAATATGCGCGAAAGTATACTTACTATCCCCGTAAACGATGTGTTCGGTCCGAAGGAGGGCTGTCCGATCTGCCGAATGAGAGACGGCATTGAGCAGCACATTTGCGAATACATTATGGGGGCGGCAATGATGGAGCCCGACGTGAGGGTGGAGACCAACAAGCTTGGCTTCTGCAATACTCACTACAATCAGCTGTTGCAGCAAAACAACCGTCTTTCTCTCGCTCTTATGCTGAATACGCACATAGCGGAAAAGGAAAAAGAGCTTTTCGGCTCAAAGGGTATTTTCGGAAAGCTGAAAAAGGGAGAGCAAGCTCCTTCAACATGTTTTGTTTGCGAAAAGGTGAATTGGGGCGTAAGTCACACCCTTGAAACGGTGTTTGAGATGTTCGGTAAAGACGAGGCGTTCAGAAAGCTTTTCGCAGCTCAGGAGTTTGTTTGTCTGCCTCACTATAAGCTGCTTCTCAACAAGGCGGGAGATAAAATGAGCAAGGGCAGCTTCGCCCAGTTTAAAACCGCTTTGGACAAGCTGGTGGACGATTATATGAAGCAGCTCAACCAAGATGTGGACGAGTTTTGCCTCAGTTTCGACTATCGCAATGCGGGAAAGCTTCACAACGAGGATATGGAGCACGTCCGCAGCTCCGTACAGAGAGCCGTTGAATTTTTGACGGGCAGAAAAGCGGTGGAAAAGTAGACGAAAACAAATCCGCTCTTATACGGACGTTGTCTGAAACTTTCGGCAAAATTTTACAGACTACACAAATAGGATAACTATGCGCTTTTATGCGAAGAAAAGGAAGGAATGAAAAATGTCGGATATTGTAAACGCGGCTACGGGAGTAGGCTTGGATCTTCTCCCCGTCATAATTGCGGGAGGAGTTTTGTTGGTGGCATTGGTAGTGGGGATCTTGGTATCCAATGCTCAGAGAAAGAAAAAGCAAAGAGAAAAAGCCGCCCGCAAGGCCGCAAGAGCTGCCGCCGATAAGGAAAACGGAGACAGCGGTGAATAACTGAAAATTAGGGGCTGTTTCACAGTCCCTTTTTATCAAAATTGCTGAAATTCTGCTTCTGTTTAAAATACAGACCCGGCTTGTATTTTAATACTGATTTCTGTTTAAAATATAGACTTTGTCTATATTTTAGAACGAAAACAGTATAAGGCGAAATGACCGCAAAGCCGCCGTAGGATCTCAGCGGAGGAGGAAAAAAATGACCTTTATCGTAAATACCGAGCAAATGATCAACGCAGAGTTAAATTCGGAAAAAGAGGGTATAAGCCGCATACAGCTTATGAAAAATGCCGCCAAGGGTTGTTTTAAGTATCTCAAAAATCATTTCTCCAATCTCAGAGGGGAAAAATTTGTCATACTCTGCGGCAAGGGCAACAACGGCGGAGACGGTGTGGAGCTGGCAAGCGTACTGACCGAAAACGGCGGCAAGGTAACTGTGATCCTTACCGACGAAATGCCCGGCAGCGAGACGGCAAAGGAGTGCCGCAATTCTCACAGCGTAAGGCTTAACACCATAAAATATTCGGAAAACAAGGCAGCGGCAGAGGATATTTTATCCGCCGCCACTATAATTATTGACTGTGTTTTCGGCACGGGCTTTCACGGGGAGCTGTCGGCGGGCATTAAAGAGCTTTTTGATTTTATCGCAAAATGCAAGGGATATAAGATCTCGGTGGACATTCCCAGCGGTATCAACGGAAATACGGGGATCGTGACCCCTCACAGCTTTAAGGCGGACGCCACACTGGTGCTGGCGGCAATGAAGACGGGATTGTTAAACAGTCCTGCCTTTGATCATTGCGGAGAAGTAAAGATAACCGACATCGGGATCTCCGACGACTGCTACACCGAATATGACGGTGCGCTCACCGACGGGGAGATACTGGGGCTTATGCCGAGCCGTCCCAAGTCCGCCAACAAGGGCACCTTCGGCAGACTTTTAAACGTGGCGGGAGGAGGCTGTTATTTGGGGGCGGCGCTGCTGTCCTCCAAGGGGGCTTTAAAAATAGGAACGGGCTTGGTAACCCTGGCGTCGGTCAAAAGGGTGATAGCCGCAGCTGCCCCCGCTTTGCCGGAATGTATTTATGAAGAGCTGCCCAAGGATAAGGAGGGCTTTATTTCCGACAAGGCTCTGCCTATTTTGGGAGAGCTGGCGGAAAAAGCCACTGCGGTCACAATAGGCTGCGGTATGGGCAACAGAAGCGATACGAAAAACATTGTCGGCTTTTTGCTGAAAAAGGGAAAATGTCCCGTTATTTTGGACGCTGACGGAATAAATTCCATAGCGGACAATATAAATGTACTGAAGGACAACAACCGCCCTATAATTCTGACGCCCCACCCGGGAGAGCTGGGAAGGCTTCTTCACAAATCCGTCGGGGAGATCCAGGCTGACAGACTGAATATAGCCAAAGGCTTTGCCAAGGAGTACGGAGTGGTGCTTTTGCTTAAGGGAAACGGCACGGTGATCGCAGCTCCCGACGGCAGAGTTATGGTCAATACCACAGGCAACAACGCTTTAGCCAAGGCAGGCTGCGGCGACGTGCTGACGGGAATAGTCGGAGGGCTGGCAGCGCAGGGAGTCGATCCCTTTGCCGCAGCAGTGCTGGGAGCATATCTCCACGGACTTTCAGCCGACATTTTGATCCAAAAGCAAGCGTCGTTCTCGGTAATGGCGTCCGACGTGGCAGAGGGCTTGGGCAGAATATCAATGGGCGGTTAAATAATCTGTCCTGCTTGGAGGACTTATGAAGATATTTAAGAAGGCGATAGGCGTTATTTTAGCCGCCTCCGTTTTGACCTTGACAGGCTGTAAAAACAGCGGTTTTTTAGCCCCGAAGGCGCCGGATCTGAACAAGCAGTTTACCTTTTCCGCCGCCTTAAATTACGGTGAGGAGGCATTGTCCGCAAACTTTTCAAGGACGGATATTGGAAAATGGAGCATTGAGATCACCGAACCGTATCAGATCCAAGGCGTGGTCTTCGACATAAACGGTGGAGATATTACCGCAAGCTTTGGCGGGCTGACTGCCGAAGCTGTCACTCCCGACTTCCTTTCCTCCTCGGTTGTTTCGGCAATAGTCAAAGCAATGGAATCGTCGGTGCAGGATTTAAACAATGAGATAACCTACAACGACAGCAGCTACACGGTATCATGGCAGGATCTGCTGCTGAGCTTTCCCGAGGGCAGCGGTGCCCCCACCGCTGTCGAGATCCCCTCCTTGGGGATAAGGGGGGAGATCAATGATTTTAAGGTGACGGGGGAGATTGTTAGGGGAGAAGTGGTTATCAATTAACTTTTGTCTTGAGCAGACGGCTTTTTGTCTTGGCAGACGGCTTTTGCCGCCTTTGGCGGGGAATTACGGAGATTTATATCTTTGTTAAGGTGCTTTCTTTTATGTGCTGCGCATTTCAACCAATGTTTGATTTAATTCCCAACGGGAATC
>JAMPBF010000135.1 GCA_023666805.1 Bacillota bacterium | reverse complement strand
AGGGTATATGGTTGGACATGCCCACCTTGGCGGCACAGTTGTTGGCAGCAAGCATAAATTCCTCTATTATAGCTTCGGAAACGCCTCGGTCTCTTGCCTTAATATCTACGCAAACTCCGTTTTCATCGCAAATTATCTTGCTTTCCACGCTGTCTATCTCGGGGGCGCCTCTGTTTTCCCTGTTCTTCATAAGAATTGCCGCCAACTCGTTCATAACGGGAATTTGCCCGATCACGTCCCTGTATTTTTCCTTGATCTCATCGTCTGCTTCTCCCGCCAATATCTTGTTGACCTCGCTGTATACGCCCTTAACTCTTGATCTGATAAGGGATTTCACAAAGCGGTACTTGGTGATCTCTCCGTTGTTGTCCAGCTCCATAAGGCAGGAAAAGGCAAGCCTTTCCTCGTTGGGGTTAAGGGAACAGATCCCGTTGCTGAGCTCCTTGGGCAGCATCGGAATGACCATATCGGCGATATAAACGCTGGTGCCTCTTTTTACCGCCTCCTGATCCAAGGCGGTGCCCTTCTTTACGTAATGGGACACGTCTGCAATGTGTACGCCCAATTTAAAGCCCTTAGCGGTTTTCTCTATGCTTATTGCGTCGTCTATGTCCTTGGTATCCGCACCGTCAATGGTAAAGATAGGCAGCTCCCTCAGATCGGTGCGCATTGCCTTGTCTGCGCTGGGTATGCCTCTTTTTTCTATCTCCTTGGCCTCTCTTATAACGGAATCGGGGAAATCGACGGGGATCTGTTTTTCCTCGATATACGCCTTTACGGAAACTCTGGCAATGTCGGAGCTGCCGAATACCTCGGTTATGGTGGCAACATGCTCCGAGTGTCTGTCTCCTCTTTTGCGGATCTCGAATTTTACCTTGTCTCCCACTCTTACGTCGCCGCCGCCAAAGCCCACAATGGCAATGGGGACGGGGGAAGCAAAGGTGGAGGGCTGCAAACGGATCTCGCCGTTATAATCCACCACAATGCCCGTAAGCATATTGGAGGAATATTCCAAAACGGCGACTACAACTGCGCTTTGGGAACGGTTGTATTCGTCCTTGTCCGCAATGATCTTCATAAGCACCTTATCGCCCGGCACTGCGCCGCTCATGTCCTTTCCTCTGACAAAGGCTTCCTCCCCGCCTTCCTCCTCGGGAATATCGTTGAATCGGATAAAGCCGTGCCCCCTTGCAGCACGGGTCACCGTGCCCTCATGAAATTTTTCGGGGCTTTTAAGGGAGTATCTCAGCTTACCGTAGCTCAGCGCATTAAACCTCTTCATGTCCTGAAGCTCTCGGCTTATTGCCTTGCTGTCCTTTTTCCTGCCTATAAGGGTGATTATCTCCTGCTCGCTTAAGCCCTTTCCGCCGTCCCGATAGTTGCGGAAAAGCTCCGTGAATACCTTCGCTCTGATGTCTGTACGCATATTTGTTCCTTTCAAAAATTTGCCTGTTTCGGTGTGAAAAAAAGAGGCGAACCCTATCGCCCCTTTGTATTTGTGTTATTATTCCGCTGCGGTGTCGGCTTCCGTTACCGTATCTGCCTCTTCAGCCGAGGTTTCTTCCGTATTTTCCTCCTCTGCTTCGGCGGCGGTGGTTACTGCGGGTACGTCGTTAGTGCTGCCGCTGCTTTTTCCCCAGCCGTAAATGGTGATCACGTTGACCAAGAGAGCGACTACAAAAATCACGATCGCAGCGACCTTTGTCATTCTTGCAAGCTTAGCTTCTCTCGTTCTGCCCGAGTTCTTCTGATAGTAGTTATCGCCCGAAGTACCCGAAATGGTTTGGGACATTCCCTGATTTGAATCCTGCATAAGTACTACCAGCACTATAAATATACAAGCCAAAATAAGCAGCACTGCGGAAATTATCTCTAAAACTGACATTTATAAATCTTCCTTCCTGTCGAGGTCAAGGCTTCCTCTTTATGATAGTTGTCCTTTGCAGCCTGTCCTTTTTTCGGCATGGGGCAAAGGCTTTGCCGTTACTATTTATTGACACGCATTACATTATAACACAGGTTCACAAAAAAAGCAATAGTTTTTTGACTTTTTTTGCATTTTGCACAGGAAAATATTGAAAAATTTATTTTTCCAGCGCCCTTTTTCCCACGTCGGTGCGGTAGTGGGCTTTTTCAAAGGAGATCGTATCCACTGCGGCATAAGCCTTGTCCAAAGCACCTTTAAGAGTCTCGTCCGCAGCGGTCACGCCCAACACTCTGCCTCCTGCGGTAAGGAATTTGCCGTTATCCGACTTAGTGCCCGCATGATAAACGTACACGTCCGAATTTGAACACTGTCCATTTTCGTCCAAGCCGTTTATCTCCTTGCCCGTTTCGTACTTTTCGGGATAGCCTCCGCTTGCCATCACCACGCAGGCGCAAGCCTTTTCGCTCCACTTGATCTCAAGGTCGGAAAGCCTTTCTTCCCAAATTGCGTCCATAATATCGGTCAGGTCGGTCTCCAGCAAAGGCAAAACCACCTGCGTCTCGGGGTCGCCGAAGCGGCAGTTGTATTCGATCACCTTAGCGCCCTTGGGGGTGAGCATCAAGCCGAAGTACAGACAGCCCTTAAAGGGTCTGCCTTCTTTTTCCATAGCCTTAACGGTGGGCAGGAAGATCTTTTCCGTACATTCCGCCTGCTTTTCGGCAGTGTACAGCGGATTGGGGGCAATTGTGCCCATGCCGCCGGTGTTTAAGCCCTTGTCGTTGTCATAAGCCCGCTTGTGATCCATTGAGCTTATCATAGGCTTTACGGTCTTTCCGTCGGTGAAGGCTAAAACCGTTACCTCGGGTCCCGTCAGGTATTCTTCGATAACGATCTCGCTTCCGCTTTTGCCGAATTTTCCGTCAAGAAGCATGGATTTTACCGCATTGACCGCCTGCTCCTCGTCTTCGGCTATGATCACGCCCTTTCCCAAGGCTAAGCCGTCGCACTTGACAACGGCGGGATAGCTGTTCCTTTCCTTAATATAGGAGATCGCCTTGTCCGCATCGGTAAAGGCTTCGTATTCCGCAGTGGGGATCCCGTATTTTTTCATAAGAGCCTTGGAAAATACCTTGCTGCCCTCTAAAATCGCAGCATTGGCTTTAGGTCCGAAGGTCTTGAAGCCCGCCTCGTTTAAAGCGTCCACCATTCCCATGACCAATGGATCGTCGGGGGCTACGAAAACATAATCGGGTCGGAGCTTTTTGGCAAGCTCCACTATTCCCTCAATATCCGTGGCTTTTACGGGAAAGCACTCCGCCAAGGCGGAGATCCCGCCGTTGCCCGGGGCTGCGTAAAGCTTATCGACCCTTTCGGATTTGCTTAGGGCGGCGATTATTGCGTGTTCCCGTCCGCCGCCGCCTACTGTTAAAATCTTCATATTTTTATCCTCATTTGTTTTGCAAAAACTGTCCTAATTTTTTATCCTCGGTGCGGATATGGGAGACTAAAACGCCTATTTGAGCGTTCAAAGCCGACAAATCGCCTACCGTGGGGTTCTCGATGGGTATTTTTGCCGTAAGGTCGTTCAGCTCCTTTTTGTACTTGTCATGAAAAGCCTTATGTGCGGCGTAATTGGGGTAGCTGTTTTTCTGCTGAAGCTGCTCCTCGTGAGCAAAGTGGGTGTTTACATAGTTGACAAGAAAGGCGGCGGTCTTTTGTATGGAGCTGCGCCCCTCGCCCTTGCTGCAAGCGTCCATTAAGTCGTTCACAGCCTTTAAAAGCTGCCTGTGCTCGTTGTCGATAAAGGAATTGCCTGTTTCCAAGTCCTTTGTTAATTCGTACCTCATCGTTTTTTCCTCCTTGAAATTAATGGTGGAAAAGTCTTATGCCCGTAAACGCCATTACCATATTATACTTGTTGCAGGTATCTATAACGTTGTCGTCTCGGATAGAGCCGCCGGGCTCAGCCACATATTTCACGCCGCTCCTGTGAGCTCTTTCAATGTTGTCGCCAAAGGGGAAGAAGGCGTCCGAGCCGAGAGAAACATCGGTCAGCTTATCCAGCCAGGCTCTTTTTTCCTCCGGGGTGAAGATCTCGGGCTTTACCTTGAAAATGCTCTGCCAAGCTCCCTCGGCGATCACGTCCATATAGTCCTCGCCGATGTAGTTGTCAATGGCGTTGTCCCGGTCGGGGCGGCGAATGCCGTCGATAAACTGAAGCCCCAAAACCTGCGGTGACTGTCTGAGCCACCAGTTGTCCGCCTTAGTGCCTGCCAGTCTTGTGCAGTGGATACGGCTCTGCTGTCCCGCACCGATACCGATAGCCTGTCCGCCGCAGGCGTAGGCAACGGAATTGGACTGGGTGTATTTTAAGGTGATCATGGCGATAGCCAGATCGATTTTTGCGCTGTCGGGAAGCTCCTTGTTTTCGGTTACGATATTGCCGAAAAATTCATCGTCTATCTTCAGCTCGTTTCTGCCCTGCTCGAAGGTGACGCCGAAAACCTGCTTGCGCTCGATAGGCTGGGGGATATAATTTTCGTCTATTTGAATTACCGCATAATTGCCCTTTTTCTTTGACTTTAATATCTCCAGCGCTTCATCGTCGTAGCCCGGGGCGATTATGCCGTCGGAAACTTCTCTTTGAAGCATTTTTGCGGTGCAAGCGTCGCACTTGTCGGAAAGCGCCACAAAATCGCCGTAGCTGCTCATTCTGTCGGCGCCTCTGGCTCTTGCGTAAGCGCACGCCAAGGGGGAAAGCTCGCCCAGATCATCTACCCAGTAGATCTTTTTAAGGGTGTCGGTAAGAGGAAGCCCCACCGCCGCACCTGCGGGAGAAACATGCTTAAAGCTGGCGGCAGCGGGAAGCCCCGTTGCCTTTTTCAGCTCCCTTACAAGCTGCCAGCCGTTGAATGCGTCCATAAAGTTTATATAGCCCGGCTTTCCGTTCAGCACCGTGATAGGCAAGTCCCTGCCGTTCTCCATAAAAATTCTTGAAGGCTTTTGGTTGGGGTTGCAGCCGTATTTAAGTTCCAGTTCGTTCATTTTGTGTTCCCTTCTTACTTGTTTTTATTTACGATTCTCGTTTCATATTTTCCCGTGGCAATATCGATATATCTTGTAAACAAGGATACCTTATTATCCTCGTTGAGATTTTCCCAAACGATTTTTGTAAATTCGTCCAGATCTGCGTCGGGTATCTCGATCCTTTTAGGCTCGCCCTCAAAGCTGGGCAGCGGGTCGCCCTCCGCCCTGTAGGTGTGGATAAATCTGCCCTCGCCCTTTACGGGATTGTTGTAGGCGTAGGTGTAGCGGAGCACGGAATCGGGGTTGCCGTTGTCGCTTTTTAAAATGCTCATGGCAAAATTCACGGCGTTGTTCTCAATATGTACAATGCCCGAGATCCTCGGCGTGTAGTTTGGAGCGTCGTCCTCAAACTCTCGGCTTCTTAAAGCCTGCTCAAAGGTCATCTGCCTGTCCATGCCCTCGTAGATCGTATCGGTCTGGTCGCCGTTGGTGACTATGGTCTTGTTGCCCATGACCCTTACGGGCGCATATATGATCAGATGCGGATCCACCATTTTTGAGGGGTCAAAGGCTTCCGTTCTGATCCCCTCGCCCTCCTGCACAAACACTCTGTTGCGGCTGTTTACGCTTCTGCCCATAATGAAGTAAGCAATCACCGCCTTCTTTTCATCGGGGGCTTTGCCGATCAAAATTCCTCTGCCGTGATAGGCAAGAGAGTTTAATTCGTCCTTCAGTGTTTTGATTTCCATAGTAATCCCTCCTTAAAATTTTCCCAAATAACAAACGGTATTGCCCTTTACGGCAATTGCGCCGTCTTTTTGATGCATGCGGAAAAGCTCTTCCAGCCTTCATATAATTCATGCTTATTCTTCAACGACCGTCCTGCCGTCGATCACCTTGATTTTACCCTCGCAAAACAGCTTGACCGCTTTAGGCAGAATTATCCATTCCGCCTCCTCCATAACTCTTTTTTGCAGGATCTCGGGGGTATCGCCGTTTTTTACCTCAACCGCCTTTTGCAGGATTATAGGTCCTCCGTCACATTCCTCCGTGACAAAGTGAACGGTAGCTCCCGTCAGCTTTACGCCCTTTTTCAGCACCGCCTCGTGGACGCGAAGCCCGTAATAGCCCTTGCCGCAAAAGCTGGGTATAAGCGCCGGGTGTATGTTTATCATCTTATAGGGAAAGGCTCTGCACACCGTTTCGTCAAGGATAGTCAAAAAGCCCGCATATACCACCAAATCAGCCTTTTCCGCTGTCAGCAGATCCCTCATAGCCGTGCTGTAGGCGGCTGCGTCGGGGTACTGTCTGCGGTCTAAGACTACGGATCTTATCCCTGCTTTTTTTGCTCTTTCCAGTGAGTAGACGTCGGGCTTGGAGCTTATAACGCAGGTGATCCTGCCGCCGCCCAAGTTATCTGCCTGTTGGGCGTCTATCAGCTTTTGAAGATTGGTGCCGCCGCCCGAAACCAAAACCGCTATATTCATAAAATCCTCCAAAAAGGTTAGATTATTTCGATCCCATCGCCGCCCTTAACGATCTCACCTATGCAATAGGCTTTGATATTATGGGCTCTCAGGATCTCCACCGCTTTGTTCGCCTCGTTTTCGGGAACCACCGCAGTCATTCCTATGCCCATGTTAAAGGTGTTGTACATATCCCGCTCGGGTATCTGTCCCACCTCTTCCATATAGCGGAAAATGTAGGGCACCTCGTAGGCGCTTTTGTTTATCCTGGCGGTAAAGCCCTCGGGAAGAGAGCGGGGAACGTTTTCGTAGAAGCCGCCGCCCGTGATATGGCTTACCGCTTTTACGTCAACCTTGGAAATAAGGTCAAGCACGGGCTTAACATATATTTCGGTAGGGGTCAGCAGGGTCTCGCCCAAGGTTTTTCCGTCGGGAAGAACCTTTTCCAGCGCTTCCTTGGCGGTGATGTCAAAAATCTTTCTCACAAGGGAAAAGCCGTTGCTGTGAACGCCGGTGGAGGCTAAGCCGACCACCACGTCGCCCTCTTTGACCCTGCTGTTGTCGATTATCTTGGATTTGTCCACCACGCCTGTGGTGTAGCCCGCAATATCGTATTCGTCCTCGGGCATCATGCCGGGGTGCTCGGCGGTTTCGCCTCCTATGAGAGCGCAGCCCGCTCTTACGCAGCCCTCCGCAACGCCCTTAACTATGG
>JAMPBF010000134.1 GCA_023666805.1 Bacillota bacterium | reverse complement strand
GCCGATTCCCGTTGGGAATTAAATCAAACATTGGTTGAAATGCGCAGCACATAAAGAGAGTACCTTTAAGAAACGATATAAAATACATCTACGTAATCCCTGTGCTGAAAGCGCAAGCCGATTCCCGTTGGGAATTAAATTAAACATTGGTTGAAATGCGCAGCACATAAAGAGAGTACCTTTAAGAAAAGATATAAATCTCCGCAATCCCCCCGCTGAAAGCGTCAAAGCCGTCTGCCAAGACAAACTCAACTTAAGCCTGCGCCGCCTCCCTGCTTTCAACCGCCGCCTGTGAAATAAACTTCACAAAATCCTTCTGGCATACGGGCTTGGAGAAGTAATAGCCTTGGATAAAGTTGCATTTGAGGTCGGAGAAGGTTTTGACCATTTCCGCTGTTTCTATTCCCTCCACAACTATTTCTATCTTCATATCCTTAAGCATTTTTACGGTGTTTTGCAGGAATATCCACATTTTCGGGTTGCCCTGTTCGTTTACGAGGGATTTATCCAGCTTTACTATTTTTAGGGGCATTTGTATTACCCTCTTCATATTTGAATAGCCGGTGCCGTAATCGTCCAAGGAGAAGGAAATTCCCGCCTCGCTGAGCCTTCTCATGTTTTCCGCCATTACCCTTTGGGAGTAGGAGGCGGCGGTTTCGGTGATCTCTAAGTTGATGCTGTCCGGCGATACGTTGTATTTTTCCATGGTCTTAAGGATCTTAAAAGCCAAATCGCTGTGCATACACTGTGCCACCGACAGGTTGACCTCGATATAATCAAGCCCCAACTGCTTGTATTCCTCGCCTGAAATAAACTTGCAGACCTCTTCAAAAACATAGTCTCCGATCTTGTGGATAGTACCGTTTCTTTCGGCGGCGGTAACTATAAGCTCGGGATTTATAAAGCCGTATTTTTCGTCCCGAAGTCTGAGCAGCGCCTCCGCCGACACAAATCTTTGCTCGGACACGGAGAAAATAGGCTGGTAATAGATCTGAAAGCTGCGGTTTTCCAAGGCTCTTTCTATAATATGGTCAATGTCGTTTTGCAAAGCAAATTCGTCGGGATTGTACATTTCCTCGATGGGGATAACTCTGCCGCTGTATTGATATTTTTGGTGGAAATCCTTTCCGAAGGACATGAGGGATTTAAAGGACTCGATGTTTTCGGGGCAGCGGGCAACGGTTATATAGGGCGTAAGGCTGATGTCAAAGACCTGCTGACAGGCGTTGGAGCTAAGCTCGGTCAGCAGCAGCGCCGCCGCAGCCTCCGCCTTGTCGTAGTCCCTTTTGTTAAATACCATGCGGTAGCGGCCCATATCCAAATAATACAGATCCGCATGACCCTTGATCTTGGAATTTACCTCGGTTATCTTTTGCGCTATCTTGGCTACAATATCGGAGGTGGTGTCATAGCCGGTCATTTTAAAGATAGAGTCGTAGTTGCCGATATTGAGCATTACCACAATTACGTGTTTGCCGTTTATAAAGCCGTTTCTCATAACATTGGTATAGGCGAGCTGACTGTACAGGTGGGTGTAGGGATCCACAAAATCCTCGGGGCGCTGTATTCCTATAGACGCCATTGTCAAAGACAGGGCGGTAAGGAAGCTTTGCATTATAATATGAGGGAAAAGCACCTGCGAGATCGTCGCAAAGAGCGAAAACATAACCAGCATCATAAGGCAGAAGCCTTTTCTGAAGCCAAGCTGTTTTCTGTAGCAAACGGTGTAGTTGATACAGCAAAGTATATACCAAACACATACGGACACGTAAACGGTAAAGTGTATATCCTGTCCTCCGTCGGCGGTGTAGGGAGAAATGACGGTGGAGGTGACGGGAGCGGCTATTATAGACCAAATAATGGCAAAATAAGGCAGTATCAGGAAAGGAAATATGAAAGGACGCTTTTCAAGCCTGTGCCATGTATCGGATACGCTTATAGTGTAAGCGGTCGCCATAGGCGGGTGTAATCCCACCAGTATGTAATACAGGCTGCTTACAAGACATTTTACGCTTTGGCTGTCGTCGCTTGCCAAAGTAAGGTTAAAGATACTCAGTGTTGTGGCTGCTATGGCGCAGCCGATCATTGCTATCAACAGCTTTGCATGAAATCCCTTGGTCATTCTTCTGAATACTATAGATACAAGGGTGAGACAAAGCAGAACCAACGCCGCTGCGTCAAATGGAGCATTGGTGATCGTCATATTACTTATCCCCTCCTCTTTCTGTTGTTTTGTGCCGCTGTAGAGCAGAAAAATTTGTAAAGAAGATAGCTATTCATATTAAAAATTATATCACCGACTGATGAAAATGTCAATAGAAACCGTTTATCTAAAAAACTTTTGGTAAAAATCAACAAAAATCTCCGCAGGTATTGATCCTGCGGAGAAAAAAGTGTTTATCAAAGGTCTAAATTAGGCTTCTGTCTGACCTTAATATGCACCTCTCTGAGCTGCTGCTCGGTAACGGCTGTGGGTGCGCCCAGCAGCAGATCCTGTGCGTTGGAGTTTAAGGGGAAGGCTATGACCTCTCTTATGCTCTCTTCCTCCAACAGCATCATTATCATTCTGTCGATACCGAACGCCATTCCCGCATGAGGGGGTGCGCCGTACTTAAAGGCGTTGTAAAGCGAGCCGAATTTTGCCTTTACGTCCTCCTCGGTATAGCCGGCTATCTCAAAGGATCTGACCATTACGTCGGTTTTGTGGTTTCTCACTGCGCCCGAAACAAGCTCGATACCGTTGCAGACCAAGTCGTACTGGTACGCCAGGATCTCCTCGGGGGCTTTGGTATTTAACGCCTCCAATTCGCCTTGGGGCATGGAGAAGGGGTTATGGGTAAAGGCGGGCTTGCCGGTTTCCTCGTCCTCCTCGTACATGGGGAAGTCCACTATCCAGCATATTTCAAGCCTGCTCTTATCGATTATCTCCATTCTTTCCGCAACCTCGGTGCGTATCTGTCCCGCAAACTTGGGAGCGTTTTTGGGAGTGTCGGCGATAAAATACAGCACATCTCCAACCTGTAATTTTGCCCTTTCCTTTAATTCGCTGCGGTCGGAATCGGACAGGAACTTGTCGATAGGTCCGAGGTAGTTGAAGCTTTCGTCAACCTTAATGTAGCCCAAGCCCTTCATGCCGATCGACATGGCAAAGGCTTCCATTTTCTCAAAGAAGGTCTTGCTTTTTGAAGCCATGCCGGGGACGTTGATCGCTCTTACGGTCTTTCCTTTGAAGGGCTTAAAGTCGGTTTCGGTGAATAAGTCGGAAATATCTATTATTTCGAGGGGGTTTCTTAAATCGGGCTTGTCACTGCCGTATTTCAGCATTGCCTCGGCGTAGGTGATGCGTCTGAAGGGGGCGGGGGAATAGGGCTTATTGCCGAATTTTTCAAGAATTGCGGGGAATATGCGCTCGGCTACCGCAAAAACGTCCTCCTGCTCCGCAAACGCCATTTCAAAGTCCAGCTGATAAAATTCGCCCGCAGTCCTGTCGGCTCTGGCGTCCTCATCTCTAAAGCAGGGAGCAAGCTGGAAATATCTGTCAAAGCCGCTTACCATATACAATTGTTTGAAGATCTGGGGCGCTTGGGGCAGGGCGTAGAATTTGCCGTGATGCTTTCTGCTGGGGATAAGGTAATCTCTTGCGCCCTCGGGGGAGGAGGTGGAGAGGATAGGAGTTTGCAGCTCCAAAAAGCCCTCCTCGCACATTTTTTCCCGCATAAATTTCATTATCTCGGAGCGGAACACGATATTGTCGTGCATTTTTCTGTTTCTTAAGTCAAGGAAGCGGTATCTTAAGCGAATATCCTCGTTGATGTTTTTGGAGCCGTCCACCTCAAAGGGCAGGTTTTCGGTGACCGAACCTAAAACCGTCAGGCTTTCGGCTGCGATCTCTACCTTGCCGGTGGCGATTTTATCGTTGTAGGTGGAGGGGTCACGGTTTATGACCTTACCCTCGACGGATACCACAAACTCTCTGTGAATGCCCTCCAAAAGCTGTTCGTTCTGCTGGAAGGTGATCTGTACTACGCCGTAGTGATCCCGAAGGTCGATAAACTTGATCCCCCCGTGGTCGCGGATATTTTCCACCCAGCCTGCCACGCGAACCGTTTTGTTTAAGCAGTCCTCGGTTATCATAGCTGTGGTATTGGTGCGGTAGCGGTTTTCTCTTATCATTCTATAGTTGTCCTTTCCTGTGATTGTTTATTCATAATAGGCTTCAGCCCTGTAATTTTTTCTCCAAAATAGCCTTAATCGCCGCAGGCGTAGCCGCACCCTTAAGCTGCCTGTTTGCCTGTCCCATAAGGAAGCCGAATACCTTTGCTTCGCCGTTTCTGTACTGCTCCACCGCCTTGGGGTTGTCGGCTAAGATCTTGTCGATGACCGTCTCCGCCTGTCCCAAGTCCTCTTTTATCCAAAGGCTTTCCCTGTCGCAGACGGCGTCGGGGCTGTCCCCTGTTTCAAGCATGGTGCGGAGTATGTCCTTGCCATGGCTTTTATTTATCTTGTCGGTGTCCATTATTTCCACCAGCCTTGCCAAAGCCTTTGGCTCAAAGGGCAGATGATCCATATCCGCCTCGCCCGTGTTTATCCTGCGCATCAATTCCACCAGAATAAAGGAGGAAACGGTCTTGGGCTTGTTATAATGCTTTATGGCTTCCTCGAAGAAGAAGCAGACCGATTTGTTGTTTATAAGGGAATCCGCCTCGTTGGGGGCAATTCCGTATTCCTTAACATAACGCTCTTTTCTGCTTTCGGGCATTTCGGGAATGGAGCTTTTGATCTCAGCCAATTCCTCCTCGGTGAAGATTATGGGGGGAATGTCGGGATCGGGGAAATAGCGGTAATCCTGTGCGTCCTCCTTGGAACGCATTGCGTAGGTCTCCCCCGCCGTATCCACATAGCGCCTTGTTTCCTGAACGACCCTTTCGCCGCTTTCTATCAGCTCGGTTTGGCGGTAGATCTCGTACTCTATGGCTCTGCCGATGGCTCTTACGGAGTTTATGTTCTTGATCTCCGCTCTTGTGCCCAGCTCCTTTGCGTCCTTTTCCGCAAGGGAAATGTTCACGTCGCAGCGAAGGCTTCCCTGCTCCATTTTTCCGTCGCAGATCCCCGCATATTGCAGCAAAAGACGGATTTTTTCCACAAAGGCGGTAACGTCCGCCGAGGAGTGGAAGTCGGGCTCGGTAACTATCTCTATCAGGGGAATACCGCAGCGGTTGTAGTCCGCCAAGGTCTGCTTGGTTTGATCGTCATGCACCAATTTTCCCGCATCTTCTTCCAAATGGATACGGTTAATTCTTATACGCTTTTCCTGCCCCTCGGAAACTATATCAACATATCCCCCAAGGCACACCGGGCGGGGCATTTGGCTTATCTGATAAGCCTTGGGCAGATCGGGGTAAAAGTAGTTTTTTCTGTCCCACTTGGTAAAGCGGCTGATGTCGCAGTTTAATACGCAGCCCGCCTTGACGATGTATTCCACCGCCTTTCGGTTCAGCACGGGGAGAGTACCGGGCAGTCCGCTGCACACGGGGCAACAGCGGGAGTTGGGCTCGCCGCCGAATTCCGCCGAGCAGGTGCAGAAAACCTTTGATCTTGTCAAAAGCTCTGCGTGTATTTCAAGTCCGATGGTTGGATAAAGCTTCATTTGTTATCCCTTTCTTTGCAGGAATTTTGTACGTTTGTTTTCCGAAGCGGCAATCAATCCGAGTAAACGGGGTTAAAGCCTCTTTCAAAAGCGTCGGCGATTTGCAGCACCGTTGCCTCGTCAAAGCGCTTGCCCACCACGCTCATTCCGATAGGCATATTGTCTCCGTTATAGCCGCAGGTGGTGGAAATTGCAGGCAGCCCCGCAATATTGACGGGCACCGTCAAAATATCCGCAGTGTACATTTTGACCGGATCGTTGTCCTGTGAGCCTATCTTGTAGGCAACGGAGGGAGCGGTAGGCGTCAGCACTGCGTCCGCCTTTTCAAAGATTGCGCTGTATTCGGCAATAATTTTTTGCCTTAAAGCGCAGGCTTTTCTGTAATATGCGTCGAAATAACCGCTGGACAAGGCGTAGTTTCCAAGGAGAATACGGCGCTTTACCTCTATTCCGAAGCCCCTGTTGCGGCTGTCTAAAATCATCTCTTGATAGTTTTTGCCTTCCCCTCTGAGCCCGTATTTGATCCCGTCAAAGCGGGAAAGGTTGGAGGCTGCCTCGGCGCAGGCTATCAGGTAATAAGCGGGGATACCGTATTTTAAGGAGGGCATTTCGCAGTCAACGAGAACGGCCCCCTGCTTTTCCAATTCCTTGGCGGCGTTTGTCACCGCCGTTTTTACCTCTTCGTCCACCGCTTCCCCGTAAAATTCCTTGGGAAGAGCGAGCCTTAAGCCGCTGACAGACTTTCCTATATTTTTGTTGAAATTTTCCTCGGATAATTTTGAAGAGGTGGCGTCCCTTTCGTCATGTCCTGCGATCACATTCAGGATCTCGCCGCAGTCCGCCGCCGTATTGGCAATGGGTCCTATCTGATCCAAGGAGCTGCCGAAGGCGACCAAGCCGTAGCGGCTTACTCTGCCGTAGGTGGGCTTAAGCCCCGTAACTCCGCAGAAGGAGGCGGGCTGTCTTATAGAGCCCCCCGTGTCCGAGCCGAGAGCGGCGGGTGCAAAGCCCGCCGAAACTGCGGCAGCCGAGCCGCCCGAAGAGCCGCCGGGAACGCAGTCCGTATTTTTCGGATTGTGGGTGCGCTTGAAATAAGAGGTCTGGGTAGCGCCGCCCATGGCAAATTCGTCCATGTTGGTCTTGCCTATGATAACGTAATCCTGAGCCTTAAGCTTTTCGATCACATTTGCATCGTAAGGCGGGACAAAATTATTCAGCATATTGGAGGCGCAGGTGGTTTTTATGCCGTCGGTGCAAATGTTGTCCTTAATGGCAAGGGGGATCCCCGTAAGGAAAGCGGCTTTGCCCTCGTCAATTCTCTTTTGGGCAGCCTTTGCATTTTTAAGCGCCTCCTCCTTTGTAAGAGAGATGAAGGCTCCGATTTTTTCCTCGTCCTTGTCTATTGCCTTAAAACATTCCTCACAAAGCTCCCGGGCACTGACCTTTTTTTCGTCCAAAGCCTTTCGCAGAGCGGAAAGGGTGGTGTTTTTTATATCCATA
>JAMPBF010000133.1 GCA_023666805.1 Bacillota bacterium | reverse complement strand
TACATGTTGGGTAAAACCGAAAAATTTGTTTTTTAAGCGATTTAAGGCAACACCGCACAATCTTCATGCAGTGCTGCCTATATTTTGATACCCGCATCGGCGAGGATCCTCCGTGCGTTCCCGCAAAGCATAAGCTCAAGCTCGCAGGCTGAAAAGCCAAAGCTGCGGATCAGCTCTGTGAATTTCTTCTGATCTGCCCAAGGCGAATCGGTGGCAAACAATATTTTATCCGCACCGTGCTTACGAATTATTTGTGCGCATATCTCGGGGTAACGGTCCAAAACGAATGCGGTGTCAAAGTAAACAGGCTTCCCGCACAGCTTTTCAAGCACCTCCGCCCCCAGATCGCAGCCGCCCAAATGAGCCAGTATCAGCTTATTGCCGATCACCCCGTCTAATTTTTCAAGCACATACAAAATATGCTCGGGGGTGCAGTGCACGTCCTCGGGATATGCAGCGTCTATCCCGGCATGGGTCACGGTATACAAGCCCCGCCTTGCAGCGCCCTCCAAGATTTTCAAAACCTTCGGGTCGTTAAAATAAACATTCTGATAATCGGGGTGGAGCTTGATCCCGAATAATCCGGCATTTTTAACGCCGTCCAATATTCGGTCAATATCCTCACATTCGGGGTGTATCGCACCTGCATATATAATGCCGTCCCTGCCGTTAAGCTCGGCAGCGAGCCTGTTTATGGAGCTTACCTGATCCGGTCTTGTGGCAACGGGCAGCACGACGGAATAATCCACCCCGCTGCGCTTCATGCTCTCCTTTAAAGATGAAAGAGTACCCTCCCGATAGGGCTTTACATTGCCGTTCTTCGCCAAATTATCGATGGCTTTTGCGGCGATTTTATCGGGAAAAGTATGCGTGTGAAAATCAATTACCATTTTTTTGCCATTCCTTTCTATAATACTAATTCCTGTTTAAAATACAGACTACGTTTATATTTTAAAGCGAAAACCGTATAAGAAAATATTTTAGCATAAAATAAATAAAATTTCAAGGGAAAATACTATGACTATTATTGACTTACTGAAGCAAAACAGCGAAAGGTACGGAAACGACACCGCCTTGGTGGAGATCAACCCCAAGCTGGGCGACGGACGCAGATTTACTTGGCGGGAATACGATCTGGTGCAGTCCACCGAGCGCACCAGCTACCGCAGAGAAATAAGCTGGAGCGTGTTCAATGAAAAAGCGAACCGCGTAGCCAACGCCCTGATCAACTGCGGGATAAAAAAAGGCGACAAGGTGGCAATACTTCTTATGAACTGCCTCGAATGGCTCCCGATCTATTTCGGTATTCTGAAAACCGGAGCCTTGGCGGTGCCTCTTAATTTCCGCTACTCCTCGGACGAAATAAAGTACTGTCTTGATCTTGCGGAGGTAAATCTTTTGATATTCGGCGCCGAATTTATCGGACGAGTGGAGGAAATAGCGGACGAGATCAGTAAAAACAGGCTGCTTATCTATGTTGACGACGGCTGTCCCTCCTTTGCGGAAAATTATCATCACATTACCTCCGACAGCCCCAGCACCGACCCCGAGATCCCGATAACGGAAGACGATTATGCCGCCATTTATTTTTCCTCGGGCACAACGGGCTTCCCCAAGGCTATACTGCACCGTCACCGTGCGCTTATACATTCCTGTCGGGTGGAGCAAAATCACCATTCCCAGTCGAGAGACGACGTATTTCTCTGTATTCCTCCCCTTTATCATACGGGCGCAAAAATGCACTGGTTCGGCTCGCTTTTAAGCGGCTCAAAGGCAGTACTGCTCAAGGGCACTCAGCCCGAGGTGATCCTTGAGGCGGTTTCAAAGGAAAAGTGCACCATAGTGTGGCTCCTTGTGCCTTGGGCGCAGGATATACTCAATGCGCTGGATTCGGGCAAGCTCAAGCTGTCGGACTATGAAACCTCTCAGTGGCGGCTTATGCACATCGGCGCACAGCCTGTCCCCAAAAGCCTTGTAAAGCACTGGCTGGATTATTTTCCCGATCAGCAGTACGATACCAATTACGGTCTTTCCGAATCCATAGGTCCCGGAGCGGTTCATCTGGGCGTTGAAAACGTACATAAGGTGGGGGCTATCGGCGTTCCCGGCTATGGCTGGGAGGTCAGGATCGTAGACGAAAACGATAACGAGGTGGAAGACGAAAAGGTCGGCGAGCTCTGTCTTAAGGGCGACGGCGTAATGGTGTGCTATTATCGGGACGTTCAGGCGACGGAAAGCTCCCTCAAGGACGGCTGGCTTTATACGGGCGATATGGCAATGCGGGATCGAGACGGCTTTATCTATCTTGTGGACCGTAAAAAGGACGTGATCATTTCGGGCGGCGAAAACCTTTATCCCGTACAGATAGAGGACTTTATCCGAGGCTGCCCCAAGGTTTCGGACGCTGCTGTCATCGGCTTGGCGGACGACCGTTTGGGCGAGATCGCTGCTGCCATCATCAAAATAAAGGACGGCGTCGAGTGCACCGAGGAGGAGATCAACGAATTTTGCAAGAGCATGCCCAGGTACAAGCGCCCGAGAAAAATAATCTTTGCCGACGTTCCGAGAAATGCTACGGGAAAGATCGAAAAACCGTATCTCAGAAGGCTCTATGGAGCGGAGCATTTGATAGAAGAACAGAACAAGCGTTGAGAAACACAGCGTGACAATTCTAAGGAAGGAATTTTTTTGAATGGAAACCATTATACTTACAACTGCGTTTCTGGTATGCTTTTTCGCCGTAATGATATTTATCGGGATACGCACAAGAAAACACGCCTCGGACGTAAACGGCTTCGTGCTTGGTTCCCGTCAGGTGGGACCGTGGCTCAGTGCCTTTGCCTTCGGCACGTCGTATTTTTCGGCGGTGATCTTCGTGGGATATGCGGGTCAGTTTGGCTGGAATTTCGGACTTGCTTCCACATGGATAGGCTTGGGGAACGCATTTATAGGCTCTCTGCTGGCATGGAGCATTCTCGGCAGACGCACCCGTATCATGACGCAGCACCTGTCCAGCAAGACCATGCCCGATTTTTTCGGCACCCGTTTTGATTCAAAGGCGCTTAAGGTTGCCGCTTCGGTGATCACCTTCGTATTTCTCATTCCCTATACGGCGTCTCTGTTCAACGGATTGTCAAGGCTCTTCGGAATGGCGTTCAACGGCTTGGACTACTCGGTGTGCGTTATCATAATGTCTGTGCTCACCGGTATTTATGTTATTATCGGCGGATATATGGCTACGGCGGTAAACGACTTTATTCAGGGAATAATCATGCTTGTGGGCATCGTTGCGGTAATAGGGGCTGTTCTTAACGACAACGGCGGTCTTTTGGAGGCGACGAAAAGCCTTGCCGCCGAAACGGGAGACGCAGGCTGGGCAGGAGCTTATTCCTCCTTCCTCGGACCTAACCCGCTGTTTTTGCTGTTTGTGGTCATGCTTACGTCCCTCGGAACTTGGGGACTGCCGCAAATGGTGGGCAAGTTTTATGCCATAAAAAACGAAAGCTCTATCAAAAAGGGCACAATCATTTCCACCGTATTTGCAATAATAGTCGCCGGCGGCTGCTACTTCCTTGGCGGCTTCGGCAGGCTTTACGACGTGGACGTGGCGGCGGAGGGCTTCGACGCCGTTATACCCGCCATGCTTTCCACCCTCCCCTCGGTTATAATTGCCATCGTTATCGTGCTGGTGCTTTCCGCATCTATGTCCACTTTGTCGTCGCTGGTGCTGACAAGCGCCTCGACCGTGACCCTTGACTTCATCGAGCCTCTTTTGAAAAAGAAATTTGACGAAAAGAAAAAAATGCTTGTTATCCGTGTGTTTATCGTTATCTTTATAGCTGTCTCCGCCGTTATAGCGATAATTCAGGCAAAAAGCAAGAATATGTTCATTGCGCAGATGATGGGCGTGTCCTGGGGAGCGCTGGCGGGTTCGTTCTTAGCGCCGTTTTTGTACGGCCTTTACAGCAAAAAGACCACTCGGGCTTCCGTTGTTGCGTCCTTTGTTTTCGGTGCGGGATTGGAGATCGTGCAGCTTCTTGTTTCTCTCGGAGCGATCGATGTTTCGGGTATCCCCGTGCTCTCCTTCGTCTTTACGAACTCGCTTTATTCGGGCGTTATCGCCATGGTGGGCGGACTTATTATCGTTCCCGTTGTAAGCGCCTTTACAAAAAATACCCGTCCCAAGGACGTTCAAAAAATGTTTGAATGCTACGACGACGTAAAAACCGTTGAGATCACCGACAGCTTGGGAGATTGATCAAACGAGAAAGGAACCGATGATATATGAAAAAAAATATGTTAGGCAACGAAGCTCTTGCACGGGGACTTTACGAGGCGGGGGCAAAGGTGGTGTCCAGCTACCCCGGCACTCCTTCCACGGAGATAACGGAATTTGCCGCAAAGTATGAGGAAATATACTGCGAGTGGGCGCCCAACGAAAAGGTGGCTCTGGAAACCGCCTTCGGTGCGTCGTTAAGAGGCGCAAGATCCGCATGCGCCATGAAGCACGTCGGCTTAAACGTGGCCGCCGACCCGCTGTTCACCCTGTCCTACACAGGGGTAAACGGAGGCATTGTCATATTTGTCGCCGACGACCCTGCAATGCACTCCTCCCAAAACGAGCAGGATTCAAGACATTATGCCATAGCTTCAAAGCTCCCGATGCTTGAGCCGTCGGATTCCGCCGAGGCAAAGGACTTTGTAAAGGAGGCATACCGCATTTCGGAGGAGTACGACACACCCGTTATCATCAGGACCTGCACCAGAATCGCTCACTCTCAAAACGCCGTAGAGCTTTGCCACAGGGAGGAAAAAGAGCTGCCCGAATACACCAAGCAGCCGCAGAAATACATAATGTCTCCCGCCAATGCAATAAAGCGCCACCCCTTTGTGGAGGAGCGCCTTAAAAGGCTTGCCGATTTTGCCGAGACCTCTCCCGTCAACCGTATAGAGCAGGGCGGCGGCGAAATAGGCATTGTATGTGCGGGAAGCTGTTATCAGTATGTTAAGGAGGTATTCGGAGATACCGCCTCCGTTCTTAAGCTTGGCATGGTAAATCCGCTCCCCGACAAGCTTTTCCGTGATTTTGCCGCCAGCGTAAAAAAGCTTTACGTTGTTGAGGAGCTGGACGGGATCATCGAGGGGCATATCAAGCGCTTGGGCATTGACTGCATCGGCAAGGAGCTTTTCCCCGCTGTGGGCGAATTTAACCAAACCGACCTCAGAAAAGCCTTCGGCATTCCCGTGCCCGAATATGTGACTGTAGATACGCCCATTCCCATGCGTCCGCCCGTAATGTGTGCGGGCTGTCCTCACAGGGGGCTTTACTATGCCCTTTCCAAGCATAAAATAACCGTCCTCGGAGATATAGGCTGTTATACGCTGGGAGGCTCCGCACCGCTGTTCGCTCTCGACTCCACCCTTTGCATGGGCGCTTCCGTTTCGGGGCTTCACGGCTTTAATAAGGCAGGCGGCAGCGAAAGCGAAAAGAAAACCGTTTGCGTTATCGGAGATTCCACCTTTATGCATTCGGGCATGACGGGACTTGTGAATATTGCTTACAACGGCTCAAATTCAACGGTCATAATTTTAGACAACTCGATTACGGGAATGACGGGGCATCAGCAGAACCCCACAACGGGCTTTAACATAAAGGGCGAGCCCGCCGCCGCCGTAAATCTCGAGGAGCTTTGCAGAGCTATAGGAATAAAGCGCATTAAGGTCGTAGACCCCTATAACATCAAGGAATGCGAGGAGGCTGTGCTGAGCGAGCTGGCTGTCAGCGAGCCGTCGGTAATCATTTCCCGCAGACCCTGTATGCTGCTTAAATATGTCAAAGCCAAACCGCCTCTTTCCGTTGACAAAGACCGCTGCGTAAGCTGCAAGGCGTGCATGAAGCTCGGCTGTCCCGCCCTCAGCATATCCGACGGCAAAGCTTGTATCGACGGTTCACAGTGCGTAGGCTGCGGCGTATGCGAACAGCTTTGCAAGCCCGGCGCAATAAGAGCGGAGAAGGGAGAATAAAAATGCAGACTAAAAGCGTTATGATAGTTGGAGTAGGCGGACAGGGAAGTCTGCTTGCAAGCCGTCTTCTCGGCACCCTGCTCTTGGACGAGGGCTACGACGTCAAGGTCAGCGAGGTGCACGGAATGAGCCAAAGGGGCGGGTCGGTGGTGACCTATGTCCGCTTCGGCAGCAAGGTCTGCTCCCCCGTTATTTCCAAGGGCGAGGCGGATTTTATCGTTTCCTTTGAGAAGCTGGAAGCGGCAAGATATATCAGCTGCCTGAAAAAAGACGGAAAAATAATCGTAAACCGCCAGGAGATAGCTCCCATGCCCGTTATAATCGGCGATGCGGAATACCCCGAGGGAATACTCGACGAGCTTCGCAGCAAGGGAGTATTCGTCGACGAGATAAACGCACTTGAACTGGCCTCCGAAGCCGGAAGCGCAAAGGCGGTCAATATCGTGCTTATGGGCAGGCTGGCAAAATACTTTGATATTGACAAATCAAAGTGGATCTCGACCGTTAAACAGCTTGTCAAACCGCAGTTTAAGGAGATCAACGAAAAAGCCTTTGAGCTTGGCTATAATTCGTGATCGGGTCTAATGCCAATACTAATTTTCTATCAAAGTACAGATATTTTCGCTGTCGATA
This sequence comes from Bacillota bacterium, assembly GCA_023666805.1. Classification (GTDB taxonomy): domain Bacteria; phylum Bacillota; class Clostridia; order Oscillospirales; family Ruminococcaceae; genus Ruminiclostridium_E. The sequence continues at coordinate 513 of JAMPBF010000133.1, read as the reverse complement.
GAAAATTAGTGCTTTGGGTGCAATTCATAATCAAGTCTATGACTTGATTATGAGTAGGCAGTCAAAATCCGAGATTACGGCTGGATCGGTTTTTAGCCTTGTTTTCGGCGCAGATCTCCGATCGCCGCTTTGGACGGCGTCGTCCTGCCATTGCTTTGTGCAGATACCGCCGCTTACGGTCAGCGTTACCCTCTCCTTTTCTCCTGCATAAAAGCAGCAGCCCAACACCACGGCAGCGATCACTGCAAGGCTTAACAGACATTTTCCAAAAAATAACAGCTTTTTCATAATTTCACTCCTAAAAAAATTCCGCAGGATAAATTGATTTTATCACGGCGGAATTTTTTATGTTTTAATTTTTTCTTGCGAAATTATTACGAAATTATGATCTTTTGGGCGAAGCCGCTTTGCGCCGTCTTTAAAAGACGGAATTTGTCTGTCTGTTAATGCCGAAACAGTATAATACTAATTCCAATTTAAAATATAGATTTCGTCTATATTTTAAGCCGACTT
>JAMPBF010000132.1 GCA_023666805.1 Bacillota bacterium | reverse complement strand
TCGCATTTGGCGGCAAGCCGCCAAATGCGGCGTCAGCTTGGCGGAAAACCGACCGTAGGGAGGTTTTTCGACAAGCTGTTACAGTCAACGTCAAATTATTTTTGACGTTGACTGTAAAGGGCAGAAAAGTCTGCTGCGGATAATCAGCAATATCCCAAGGGATCCTTGCTGCTGTCGCAGACAAAGACATGTATTCTAAGCGCCGATTCTATTTCCGCAGCCAATCGGTCGCAGATAATGTTTTCGGTGTGGAAATGACCTGCGTCTATTACGGTGATGCCTCTGTTGATCGCCTCTACAAAGCCGCTGTGCTTCACGTCGCCCGTAATAAGTGCGTCGCAGCCCTTTTCGGCGGCATTTCTCACGTCTTCCTTGCTGCCGCCCGCTCCCGAGCAAACGCCGACCTTCTTGATCACCTTGCCGCTGTCGTAGTATCTTACTACCTTGCAGTTAAAAGCCTTTTTGCAAATGCTGGCTAACGAAGGACCGTCCGCCGCAAAGTCCAGCTCCACGATCTTGCCGTAGCCGATCCCGTCCTTTATCGGCTCTAACACCGTTCCCTCGTCGGAGATCTCCAAAAGCTCCAACATTAAGCTTGTAATGCCTTTTTTCGCCATATCCAAATTTGTGTGGGCGCAAATGGCGTTAATATCGTTTTTGATAAGTATGTTTACGGGATTGTAAATGTCGATCTCGCTGAGCTTATGGAAAATTACGGGGTGGTGGGAGATAATAAGATCCGCTCCCTTAAGCGCCGCCTCCTCCGCTGTTTTTCTGGTAATGTCAAGACATACCGCAATTTTGGTAACGGTGGCGTCCATGCTTCCCACAAGAAGCCCCGAGTTGTCAAAGCTGTCTTGGGTATTGAAGGGGGCAATACTGTCGATAAAACGATAAACATCTCTTACTGTCATAGTACTTCTTCCTTTCGGTTATAAATTTTTCAGAAAAACTCGGGGTTTAAAAAGGGGATAACAAGCTCGGTGATCTTTCCCGCTTCGTTTTCTCCCCAATAAGCGCTGTAAATTCCGTCCCCTAAGCCGCTGGAGAACATCACAAGCCTGTTGCCGCCGGCGGGGACGGTCCACTCTATAAAATCGCCGTATTTGTCTTGAAATTGGGGGCAGTTTTTATAGCTTTCCGCAAAATATTCCGCAAAATAATCGTCGTAGTGGTTTTTATCGGGATTTTCACTGTGCCACTTTCTCAAAAAATCATCGTATTCTCGGGAGACAAGGCCGTCCGTAATGCAGCCCACGCCTGCGTCAACGCCCATAAAGCAAAAGGGCTTTTTGCCGTCGCTGTTTGCCTTGGCTTCCGCCAAAACATGTCTCGCCGCCTTTTCCCCGCTTATTTTCAACCTTGCGGCGGCTATGCGAAGCCCGATCATATCGGAGTAAAGGATAGACAATTCTATCGGATAGCTGCCCTTTGGGATACTTCTTTCAAGGCAGGTCTGGTATTTTGTGCCCAAATATACCAGCGGGTCGGCGATCACCGCCTCTCCCGAAGGGAAATCCGCATAACCTGCGGTATGTACCCTTATTCTGCCCGCTTCGGTGAAAAGGCTTTCAAAATATTCCTCGGGGTAGCTTTCCTTGTTCATAAATTTCAGGTTTTTCTCAAAGGCATCCTGTGCGGGGGATCTTGGGGGCTGAGCCTGTGTCTGACTGTCGGTTTCCCGGTTTTCACCGTCCAATGGCTTCATAGCTGACGCTCCTTTTCGATTTTTTCTTTAAGCTCCTTAAAGCGCTTATCTCCCCTGCCCATTTTTTCGAGGGCGGTAAGCACCTTGCTTTGGTATTCGGGGTCGGTATTTTTTCCCAAAAAGGCAAATTCCTCGTCGATCTCTGTTTTTTCGCCGCCGTAAAGGCATAGCATTACGGTATACACCTTCCCTCCCACCGAGGCGGTTGTCTCCCGCTCTATGTACAAGCCCGTCCGATACAGAGCTTTGCGGAGGATCCAGTCTCTTGTCATGGGCTGAAGGATAAAATGCACGTTTCGGTTCAGGAATTTGCAGCGGCTTATAATATCCGCTATCATTTCTCCGCCCATTCCCGCAATAATAACGTCGTCAACGGGAGGAACGCCGTCCAAGCCGTCGCAAAGCAGAAGGGTTATGCCCTCCGCATTGTCTTTGGTTTTTTCGGGTATTCCGTATAGATCCATAGTGGCTTTTGCAGCGGCAAGAGGCTTTTCCAGTATATCGCAGGCGTAGATCTCCCTTGTCCCCTGCTGATAGAGGAAGCAGGGGACATATCCGTGGTCGGTTCCCACGTCGGCTACGCTTTTATTTGGGCGCACAAGCCTGGCCACCGCCTTAAGGCGGCGATCCAAACGGATCCTTGGGGATCTTCCTCGGGCGGTCACCGGTTGATCGCTTCGTTGAGCTTTTTGACCAGCTCCGCAGGGTCTACTCCGTGAACGGAGCAAGCCTCCGCCACGCTTTCCCCTCTTGCGCTGGGACAGCCCAAGCAGTGCATACCCATTTCAAAAAAGAAGGGTGCGGCCGCCTCTGCGTTAAAGTCCAAAATATCGCCTATAATAGTGTCCTTTGTGATTTCCATGGTATTTTTCCTTTCTTTGGGTAAAAGATTATTATTACTTCTATTATACACCTATTCATATAAAAATACAAGTTTAAGCTATGATTTTTTATCCGATTATTTGTTCCGCCAAAAAAAGCCGCAAAGCGTATATTTTTGCTTTGCGGCATTGGTTATGCTATGCTTTGGGGAGTATGGCTTTTTTTGGCGCCCGTGCTGTGGAGAAAATCGAAGTAATCGGAAGTGGTGTTGATTTTTGCGCAGTAGAGCTTATCTCCGTATTTCAGCACAAGCCCGTCTGTCTTTTGGGTTTCCCATTTTAAAACAGGGTCGGCGGCTTTTAAGGTGTAGTCTTCACTTCCGTAGGCGTACAGCTTTCCGCCGTTTTCAAGGTCGTACTCGGCTTGCAGATATACGTCCTTTACCTCGGTTACCTCCTCCAAATTTTTCTCGCTGATATAAACCGACTTGTTGTTCAGTCCCGAATCGTGAGTGTAGATAAGGTACAGCTTTTTATTTTCATAGTCGATAAATAAGGTGTCGGAGCTTATATTGCCCGTGTAGGGGAACATTTCGTTGTCATGATAGACTATCCGTTCCAAGCTGCTGTCGTCAAGCCGGTACAGATCGTCAAGGCAGGAATCAAAATCCATAGGCTCGGGCTCAAACTCCGCCCCGTAGCTTTTTCCGTTATAGTCCAAGCTGACGGCGCAGGATTTAAAGCCATCATTAAAGGTTTTATCGGTATTATCGTAATAGACCCTTATTTCTCCGCCCTCATTTAAGGGATTTTTAAATTGTAGGGTGTGCTTGGTTCTGGGGATAAAGCCGTTTTCCGCAAGCTGTACCGTTTTATATCTGTCCCCGCTCATTTTGTACATAAATGTGACGGTCATTTTGTCGTAATCTATAAGAGCGGAGCTTTTGCGTATATCGGTGTTGAAAAACGGGGAATATATATTCCCGCTGTTGTCGTAGGTGATAATTTCATCGGCGTTGTTAACAAGGACGGTTACCGAGACATTTTTGACAGCCGCCTTGATTTCCGGTTTGTTATAATCGATAAACCGGATGGTAAAGATTAAAACCATAGCTGCGGCAACGCTTACGGAGGGGGCAATCAAATTTTTCCCCGAGAATTTTTTCGCAGCGGGCTTCCCTTGCGGCGCAGCCTCCCCGTTTTTCGCTTTTCCCTTGCCGATCCTTGAAAGTCCGTAGGCGGTCAAAAAAATAATTCCGATATTTACAGGCAGTATCAGGAACAGATCCGCAAGCTTTGCGGCTAAAGGCAGATCCCCCTTGTTAAAAAGTCCTCCCGGGCGCTGAATAAAAAGAAGAATGCCCCAGCCCTCGCAGGATAATAGTATCATAACCGAGATTATAAGGACGCTGAGCAGGAAAAGAAGGACTTGTTTTGATTTTTTCATGGGGTTCTCCTCCTTGTCGAATTTTTCTTCTTTAAGGGTATTGTAGCATAAATTTAAATGAAATTCAATTACAAAAGGGTTACAATTCAGAAGAAAAAAGCACCCATTTTCACAGGTGCTTTTTTATTACTTCATATCCCAAGTCTCAATACGGTTCAAAGCTCTTTTCAGCTTATACTCCGCAATAATACCAATTCAAGCAGTATCGCCGACGGATATACTTTCAATCAGGTCATATTCCGCTATGTATGCGTCCCAAGGCGGCAGTCCCTCGTACCTGTTGTATATTTCCAAAAACTCCTCTTGGGATATGTCGCTGTCATAAGGACCGGCGGCTCTGTCCATATAATTCCACCCTTTTCTGAAAAAGGCATGATTAAATTCATTGGAGGGATCTCCGTATTCGATCTTTCCCCATGATATTATATACTCACAACTATAGCTGTCGCTTTCCTTATCATACTTGAATGAGGCAAGAACGTCGCAGATCATATTGTTGTCATAATGAAAAGAGAAATAGGGATATTTTTCCTCACCGTCGGAATAGGTCTTTAAGTCCAAGCTGTCTATGCAGCCTGTTTCGCTTAAAACAGCCGAAATTCGGTGGCTTTCGGTTATATCCTCTCCGTTTTTTTCAAATATAAAGAAATAAAAACCGTAAAGGGCGATCATCTCATCTTTTCCGTCATAGTCAATATCATAGGCAGTGATCCGCTTATCAGGCAAAATGAATGCCCCGTCCGCCTCCAAAGCCTTTTTGCAATTTTCAAAATCCGCTTGTGTTATTTCCGTACTTGATGTATCACCGCTGAAGGTTACCGTTTTGTCTGCATGGGAAACAAATTCCTGCACGGTCTCGGCTGCGGTCACTTCCTCAAAGGCAGTAACCGTCTGCCGAGTTATGTTTTCGGTAATTTCGGTAATGATCGGCTTCAATGCAGAGGTTTCCTCCCTGCGGCTTGTTTCCGATACGGAGCAGGAGGTAAACAGCAGTGCGGACAGAAACAAGGGCAGAGCTTTATTTTTTTTGTGAGTTGGCTGCATTTTACTGCACTGCCTTTCCGAGTTTTTGCGGGGATAATTTGTTGAAATTATTCCGTTATTGTCAATTATATCACGGATTCTCCAAAAATCAATTACAAAACGGTTACAATTTAAAAAGCACCCGTTTTCACAGGTGCTTTTTTATTACTTCATATCCCAAGTCTCGATACGGTTCAAAGCTCTTTTCAGCTTATACTCCGCAATAAGATAGCTCTTATCGTCCTTTTCCGCTTGGTTCATTATTCCCTCCGCTTTTTCCTTTGCGGCTTTTGCTCGGTCAAGGTCGATCTCGTCTGCCCATTCGCAGCTTTGAACCATTACCACGGTCTTATCTCGGCTCACCTTTACCATTCCCTCGGAAATGGCGGCGGTGCGGAAGCTGCCGTCTATCTTTACCTTCATTTTTCCGATAGGCAAAGCGGCAACATAGTCCTCGTGACGGGCAAGTATACCCTTGTCCCCCACCGTAGTCCTTACGATAAGATTTTCTGTTTCTCCGTCAAAAAATAATTTGTCGGGAGTTAAAATTTCCAGTTTAAACGGTGTCATTCAGCCACCCCTTTACTTCATGGACTTAGCTTTTTCCACTGCCTCGTCAATAGTGCCTACGAACAGGAATGCGGACTCGGGCAGATCGTCGTGCTTGCCCTCGAGAATTTCCTTAAAGCCCCTGATGGTTTCCTTAATGGGCACATATTTGCCCTCCATGCCCGTAAACTGCTCCGCAACGGAGAAGGGCTGAGACAGGAAACGCTGGATCTTTCTTGCTCTTGCAACCGTCAGCTTATCCTCGTCGGAAAGTTCGTCCATACCAAGGATCGCAATAATATCCTGCAATTCGTTGTATCTTTGGAGAATACTCTGTACCGCTCTGGCAACCTCGTAATGCTCCTGTCCCACGGTTTCGGGGGTAAGTATTCTGGAGTTGGATTCCAGCGGGTCAACTGCGGGATAAATACCCAAGGAGGCTATGTTACGGGAAAGTACCGTTGTAGCGTCCAAGTGAGCAAATGTAGTGGCAGGGGCAGGGTCGGTAAGGTCGTCCGCAGGAACGTAAACCGCCTGTACCGAGGTGATAGAGCCCTTGCTGGTAGAGGTGATTCTCTCCTGCAATGCGCCCATTTCGGTAGCCAACGTAGGCTGATAACCTACGGCGGAGGGCATACGTCCAAGCAGAGCCGATACCTCGGAGCCCGCCTGCGTAAATCTGAATATGTTGTCGATAAAGAGCAGCACGTCCTGTCCTTCCTTATCGCGGAAGTATTCCGCCATGGTAAGACCGGAAAGGGCAACTCTCATTCTTGCTCCGGGAGGCTCGTTCATCTGACCGTAAACAAGAGCGGTCTTGTTGATAACCCCCGACTCCATCATTTCGCGGTAAAGGTCGTTACCCTCGCGGGTACGCTCGCCTACGCCCGTAAATACGGACAAGCCGCCGTGCTGCTTGGCAACGTTGTTGATAAGCTCCATGATAAGTACGGTTTTGCCAACGCCCGCACCGCCGAACAAGCCGATCTTGCCGCCCTTAAGGTAGGGGGCGATCAGGTCAACTACCTTGATACCCGTTTCCAGCACCTCGTTGGAGGCAGCCAGCTCCTCGTACTGAGGCGGCTTGCGGTGTATCTCCCAGCGCTCCTTGGTTTCGGGCTGGGGCTTGTTGTCAACGACCTCGCCCAAAAGGTTAAAGATACGTCCCAAGGTCTCATTGCCTACGGGAACGGTTATGGATTTTCCTGTGTCAACTGCTTTAGTACCTCTTACAAGACCGTCGGTGCTGCCCATTGCGATACAGCGAACCAAATCGTCGCCGATATGCTGTGCAACCTCGACTACCAGCTTTTTGCCCTCGACCTCGATTTCGATAGCGTTAAGAAGTGCGGGCAGGCTGTCTTGCGGGAACTTTATGTCCAGCACTGCGCCGATGACCTGGACAACAGTGCCGATATTTTGTTTGTTTTCTGACATATCCGTAATGCCTTTCTTTTCGTTAATTTACGCCATTTTGTATTATTGCAGTGCGTTTGCGCCCGATACGATCTCGTTGATTTCGTTGGTGATCTTTTCCTGTCTTGCGCGGTTGTACTTCAGGCTCAGCTCCTCCGTCATCTTTTCCGCATTGTCGGTGGCGCTTTCCATTGCGTTGCGCCTTGCGGACTGTTCCGATGCATAAGCGTCCGCCAACGCACAGTAGATAAGACTCATGGTGAATTTAGGAACAATACGGTTGAAAACCGCTTCCGGTGAGGGGTCGTAAGTGATCAAGGTGGGCTTTTCCTCACCGCTTTCGTCCTTATACAAGGGCAAAACGTCCATGGAAATGGGGTTCTGCACCAAAGGGGACACAAAGGTGGTGTAAAACAGCTTGACCTGATCTACTTCACCCTTTTTAAACATTTCAATAGCGATAGTGGCCACATCGGCACATTCGGCAGTTTTGGCTGTTTCAGCCAACAAGGGGTATCTGCCTATCACCTCAAAGCCTCTTTTATCAAAGAACTCGATAGCCTTTTTGCCGATTGCGATGACCTTGGGCTTATTTTTGCCCTCCTCGCCTTCCGCCAGCGCCATTTTCAGCAGATTGCTGTTATAGCC
>JAMPBF010000131.1 GCA_023666805.1 Bacillota bacterium | reverse complement strand
CCAAGCCTCTTTTCCCTCCGAAATTTATAAGCTTGGACTTTTTCGACAGTCTGAGGGGGAACATAAGAACCTCGGCTCTTGTGTTCCCTGCACTGAAAGCGCAAATGCGATTTCGGTCAGGAATCAAAAAACATTGGTTTAATGCGCACCGACAAAGCCGCCTGCCAAGACAAGCGCTCACTTCAGCTTCTTAATATCGTTAGCGTCATAAACCACCTGCGCATAAATAGCCGCTACCACCTGATACAGCTCGGGGGGAACTCTCTCGCCTGCGCCAAGCATTACCAAAAGTGCGGCGGCGCTGTCGTCGCGGTAAATCGGAACTCCGTTTTCATCGGCTATATTCAAAATTTTCTTAGCCAGCTCGCCCATTCCCGAGGCAACGACTATGGGGGCGTAGTTTAGCTCGGGATTGTATTTAAGGGCGGCAGCGCCCGTTTTTCCGAAGGTCTTATGCTTTGACATCCAAGCTCCTCCTGTTCTCGTTTATTCTCGGGAAGGTCTCCGCCAGATTGTGGGGCTTTATCAAAATTCCCGTCTTGAAATTCTGCACGTTAAAGCCTACGCCCGCCGCAATGCGGGTGATTTTGTCGGTAAGATTCTGAACTCGGTTTCTGTAGCTTTTGGGGTACATTACGGAAAGGTTCAGATTGCTGCTTTTGCTGTAGGCGTCCACCTCAAACCTGCCTACCGCCTCCACGTCGAAGGTGAGGAACAGATGATAATGCTTTTCCTCGTCGCCCTTTCCGCCGGAGGTGTTGTCATTGTCCACCCAAAGCTCGCCGAACGCCTTTGTGTCCTCCACCTGGAGGGGGATAATATAATGCGCCAAGGGGGTGAAAACTCCCGGGGCGTTCAGCATGCTTTGCAGCAGGTTAGAGGCGTTGAAGTTGTCTATTCCTCTTATAGCGGGGTGGTTTACGTTTTTCTCGATAAAGGCGGTCAACGCCTTCATGGTTTCGGATTCGTAGCCCGCAGCCTTTTGCGCAGCCATCTCCTGATTTTTCGCCATGGTGTTTATCACCGATTCAAAGCTGTCGCACAGGGTCTGTCTTTCGGGAATATCCGGTATGTTTTCCAGCACATGGTTTAAAAATTCTATCATATCGGACAAATTGTCCGTGCCCATGACTACCGTTTGCATCATATTTGCGGCGTCCGTGTCCTGCTGCGGCACAAGAAGGGACAAAAGCTGTATCAGAGCGTCTCTGCCGCTTATGCTCGCCGATTCGTTTTGGTAGCTTTGCATTACGGCGTTTATTGCGCTGTCGCTTAAGGGCACCAATCGGCGGTATGTTTCCTCTCCCTTTTCGTCAAGGCTTTTGCCGTTTAACAGCTCCTCAAACATTCCCGCCGACTCGGAATCTCTGCCGTGAGCCTTTGAGGCGGGCATTTCGCCGTTTTTCGCCATAGCGCCGATAATATCCTCAAATGCGTCGCACAGGGTCTGTCTCTCGGGAATATCGGGAAGCTTTTCCAAAACTCCGTTAAGATAATCCACCAGCTGTGAAAGGCTTTCGGTGCTGTTCAGCCCTGTCCTTATGCTTTCCGCCCCCGCATGGTCGCCCTTGGGCACAAGCATCATAAGAAGGCGCTCTATAGAGTCCTTGCCGTTGGTGGGGCTGTTGTTGAAATCCTTCAGTACGTCGGCGATCTTGCTGTCGGTGAGGATTATGGAGCTGCGGTATTCCTCGCTGTCCATCTCGCTTTCCGACGAGCCCTCCGCCTTTCCCGCCAGCCTTGAAAGATAGACAAGCACCGCCGCCTTTTCTGCAGCAACGTTTACCGTTTCGCCCTCCTGCTGCTGTTCGGGGTTTTGACCGCCGTCCTGCAAAAGCTTTGCCACAAAGGCGTTAAATTCGGCGTTAAGCTTTTCTCTCACAGATGAGGAGGGGATCTGCGCCATAAGCTGGATAAAGGCGTCCTTCATCATATATTCGTTGGTATTGTATCGGGAAAGATTGTGAATAACAAGGGGCACTAAGGTCTCGGTGCGGGAATCGCTTTGCAGGCTTCCCTCAATGGAGCGCATCAGCTCGGCAGTCTCGCTTTTCAGATACTCGAAATTTTCCTTGGGGTCACCCGTCACCCACTTTTCGTAAAGCGCATTGAGGCTTTTGGACAGAGTGGTGTTTTTGCCGAAATAATCCCCCAAAAACTTGATATTCGCTTCTATGGCATTGATTATGTCGTCCTTGCTCATGGCGTTGTTTAAGGACTTGAGAACGTTTGCCACCAGCTCCCTTGTTTCGGGACCGGATTCCGCACAAATGTCCCGCAGCACGGCAAAAAGACCCGTACCCGCAAATACGGTATTGTCCTTTTCCTGAAGCAGGATCTCGTTCATCAGCTTGTCGGGATTTATGTAGATTGCCTTTGTCAAGTCGTCTATCTCGCCCACCAGCTCGGTATAGCCGTTCAGCTTGGCATTTTCAAGCAGCTCTCCCGAAAATACGTCTCGGAGAGTTTCCACCGCCATAGACGGATCCTTAGCCACAGGCACGCCGGCGGGACCGGTGCTGGTGCCGCCTGTTCCCGCAGGACCCTGCGAGGCGGTGGCGCCGCCCTTTTGAGTTACCGCCTGGGATTTTTGAACAGGGTTCACTCCGTTAAGAGAAAACGCCTCTCCCCCTTGGGGCGGACCGCTGTTATTGCTGCCTGTAGAAATGTTTTTGCCTCCCGAAAGAGGTCCTGAGATTTGAGGTATTTGTGCCATAAGGATTTTTCCTTTCAATGATACTGATAATTGCTATATCCATATATCCTTTACGGGCAGCGCCCAAAATCCGTTCTGTTTTTATTGTACCATAAGTTAAAGAAAAATTCAATGGTTTTTACCGCACTTTTAACTTTTACAGAAAACGGCGGCAAAATTTTGTCAGCTCCCCGCCGCCGCACCGGTGGCAAAGGCTATCTGTAGGTTAAAGCCGCCTGTGAATCCGCTGACGTCGATAATTTCTCCCGCAAAGTGCAGTCCGTTTATAAGCTTGGACTGCATATCTCTCGGGTTGATCTCCGAGGTGCTTATCCCGCCGTCGGTGATTATCGCCTCTTTTATGGGGCGAAAGGCTTTTAAAGTGAGGGTGTAGCTTTTAAGCGCCTTTACCAAGGCTTTGCGCTCCGCCTTGGAGATCTCCGCCGCCTTTTTTTCGGGACTGATTTCAGCCCTTTCGAGAACGGGCAGTACCAGCTTTTCGGGCAGCAGCTTTCTTGCAAGCTCCTCGGCGTTTGCCGATGAGAAGGCGGATATGTCCCTTTGTATGCGCATATCCAGCTTCTTTTCGTCAAGGGCGGGCTTAAGATCCACAGCCGCCTTAAATCTTCCCTTTTCTGTTTTGTCGATCAGGGAGGAAGCGCTTAAGGTCAAAGGACCGCCTATTCCGTAGGTCTCAAAGGTGATTTCCCCCAAGTCGGAAAACAGCTTTTTGTTTTTTTGACAGTCGGTCACCGTCAATATGCAGTTTTTCACCGTAAGCCCCGCTATGGGGGAGCAGTCCTCCTCCGTTTCTATAGGCACCAGCGAGGGGGAAAGGTCGGTGACGGTATGCCCCAATTCCCTTGCCAGCCTATAGCCGTCCCCTGTGGAGCCTGTGGCGGGGTAGGAAAGCCCGCCTGTGGCCAATATCACCTTGTCCGCAGCAAAGACGGCTTTTGCGGTTTTTACTCCCGAGACCCTGCTGTTCTCGGTAAGAATCCTTACCGCTCTTTGGGGGATCACCTCCGCCTTGAGCCGTTTAAGCTCCTTATCCAAAGCCGCCACAATGTCCGCCGCCCTGTCGGATACGGGAAAGACGCGGTTTCCCCGCTCGGTTTTAAGAGGCACGCCCAGCCCTTCAAAAAAATTTATCGAGGCAGCCGTATCAAAGCGGGAAAGGGCGCTGTACAGAAATTTGCCTCCCCGATAAATATTTTTCATAAGTCCGTCCAAATCGCAGTTATTGGTGATGTTGCACCTGCCCTTGCCGGTAATGCCGAGCTTTTTGCCTATTTTTCCGTTGGGCTCCAAAACGGTGACCTTGTCTCCGTTCCTTGCCGAAAAAACGGCGGCGATGCTGCCTGCCGCTCCGCCGCCTATTATTACTGTGTTCATAAATTCTCCCGTATATGAAAGCCGAGTTGACTTGACTTAAGTTTACTTATACTGCTTCCGCTTTAAAAGATAGACGAAGTCTATATTTTAAACAGGAATTAGTATTAATTTTATTTAATATTGGTATAAACTCCGTTTTCGTCCCACATTTTCTCCAGTTTGAGGAGAGTTTCCTCCAGCGAGCCTCTGCGCTTCATTCCCACCGCCACGATTATTGCGTTGATAAGGCTTAAGGGCGCCACTAAGCTGTCGGCGAAGCTCACCATATCGCTTTTGGCAAGCAGCACCTGATCCGCTATCAGTCCCAAGGGGGAAGCGGCGCTGTCGGTAATGGCGATCACGTCAGCCCCGCAGGAGGCGGCAAATTTTGCGGCATTGGTGGTGCTGTTGCAGTAGCGGGGAAAGCTGAAGCCGATAAACACGTCGTTTTTGCCGATCCTTATCAGCTGCTGGTAAATCCCGCTGGTATTTACCGAATGTACGAAATGGACGTTGCTGAAAATAAGTTGAAAGTAGTTGTCCATAAATCTTGCAAGGGTGTTGCTGCTCATGGCGCCGAAGATGTATATGTTTTCGGCGGAGATGATCTTGTCCACCGCAGTGTTGAACGCTTTTTCGTCCACCGTTTCCACCGTGGCCTTGATACGGTCTATATCCTGATGAAGCACGCTTTTCAAAACGTTGTCGGGATCGATCCGATTGTTGGTAATATCGAGCCTTTGAAGAGCGGTAAGCCTTGTTTTGCTGTAGCTTTGAAGATCCTTCTGCATTTCGGGGTAGCCCTCGTAGCCCATTTCTATGGCAAAGCGCACCACGGTGCTTTCGCTGACCCCCACGGCTCCGCCCAAGCGGGAGGCGGTCATATATGCCGCCTGTTCGTAGTGTCGGATTATAAAGTTGCCGATAAGCCGCTGGCTTTTGGAAAATTCCCCCATTCTTCCTTGGATTTTATCGATAAGATTTTCCTGTATTGCGGTCGTTTCCATATTCTACCTCATTCTTTGGACTGCCTGCGTTGGCGGCGTCCGTATTTTGCGAATAGCTAACCAGTAACAGTTTACACCATTTCGGTATTTTTTGCAAGATGTTTTTTGAAATTTTGCAAAAATAATATTGCAAAAATATCCGCTGTCCCTTCCGACCCTGAGATTTGACATTATCAAAAATCTATGCTACAATAAAAAATCAATTACGAAAGGGAGGATTACCGATGAAGGCTTTGTTTATAGGAGGAACGGGAACCATCAGTGCGGCGGTTGTGAATCGTCTTGCAAACGAGCTTAAGTGGGATGTGTGGCTGATAAATCGGGGAAGCAGACAAGATGCCGTTCCCGAGGGAGTTCATCAAATCACCGCAGATATTAACAACGAAGCGGAGGTCGCCGAGAGGATCAAGGATCTGAGGTTTGATACGGTATGTGAATTTATCGGCTATAACGTATCGGACGTTGAACGGGATCACCGTTTGTTTAAGGACAAAACGCAGCAGTATATTTACATCAGCTCCGCCTCCGCATACAACAAGCCCGCCGAGAGCTATATCGTAAACGAGGGAACGACCCTTGCCAATCCCTATTGGCAGTATTCCCGCAATAAGATAGCAAGCGAGGAATTTCTTCTGGAAAAATACCGCCGAGAGGGCTTTCCCGTTACAATAGTGCGCCCCAGTCACACCTACGACGAGCGCAGTATCCCTCTCGGAGTGCACGGAAAAAACGGCTCGTGGCAGGTGATAAAGCGAATGATCGAGGGGAAGCCCGTTATTATTCACGGCGACGGCTCTTCCCTTTGGACGCTGACCTTCAACAGGGATTTTGCGGTGGGGTTTACGGGACTTATGGGAAACCGCCATGCGATAGGCGAGGCGTTTCAGATCACAAGCGGCGAGACGCTGACTTGGGATCAGATCTACGAAACAATAGCCGGCGCACTTGGCGTTAAGCTGCACGCATACCACGTTTCCTCGGATTTCCTTGCAGCGGCGGGAGAAAAATACGGCTTTGACTTTGAGGGAAGCTTAGTGGGGGACAAGTCCGTTTCGGTGGTTTTCGACAACGCCAAGCTTCGGCGCACCGTGCCCGGTATGTGCACGGCGGTAAGGTTTGACCAAGGCATAAGACTTGCGCTGGATTACATTTTGGCTCACCCCGAATGTCAAATATCCGACCCCGAATTTGACGGCTGGTGCGACCGAGTTATTGAAGCCTTGGAAAATGCAAAAAAATCTGTTTGATTTACGGAAGCATAGGCGGCAGTTGTAAAATCGCACAAAAACGTACCCGAAAATTTACCTCTTTTATGGAATTTGACAAATACCCCTTGATTTTTTACCTAAAAGGTGTTATTATTTAAACAAGGGAAAAACAAATCGGTTTATCCCGAAATGGAAACGATTACAACAAGTATTCGGTCGCAACTTGCACGGCTTTCAGGCTAAGCTTTTTGCTTAACAATATCAAACCCGTACACAGAATATTTGCTGCAAGCAACAGTCGGCGGCACAATTCCCGCCGCAAATTTAAATCCGAAAGGGGGCGCTTCCAATGGACAGGCAGGTATCGTTTGACTTATCTTTTAAGCTGAAAGGAGGCGTTTCCGATGGACAATAGGAAAATAATCACCGTAAGCCGACAGTATGGCAGCGGCGGCAGAGAGATCGGTCAAAAATTAGCCGATAAGCTGGGTATCCCTTTTTACGACAACGCACTCATTGAAAGAGCAGCACAGGAAAGCGGACTTATTCCCGACTTTTTTGAGGACACCGAGCGCCATGCGGGCAACAGCCTTTTATACGCTCTATACAGAGGGGCGCAGGCGGACAGGTTCGGCACGTCGCTGTTATCTATGGAGGATAACATTTACCTTGCTCAATCCAATGTGATAAGAAAGGTGGCAAGCGAGGGTCCCTGCGTTATAATCGGGCGCTGCTCCGATTACGTTTTAAGCGATATGGTAAATTTGGTTACCGTCTTTATTCACGCCGACCTTGAATTTCGCAAGGAGCGGGCGGTTCGCATTGACGGAGTAGACCCTGCCAAGGCGGAAAGCGTGGTTCTCACCAAGGACAAGCGCAGACAAAATTACTACAATTTCCATGCCGACAGAAAATGGGGCATTGCCAAAAACTACAATTTATGCATTGACAGCGGTTATTGCGGCATAGATTGTGCCGTGGACGTAATATATGATTATATCACCAGAAAACGGTGATACAGCCTAACTTTTGAGTACATCTTTTTTCCTTCCGTTTTTTTCATAAAACTTCTCCTAATTTTATTTTATTTTGTGGGTTCTCTTGAGAGCCCTCTTATTTTTTGCTTTTTTACAATAGATAATATAATTTCTGTTTAAAATATAGACTTTGTCTATATCGCAGGCTGTCGAAAAAGTCTAATACGGCAAAAAATATTATTGTGTACGGCGGAGGGTCAAGACCCGCCCGCTGTACAAGTTCATAATTTGTTACCGAATTGCAGCTTGTCGAAAAACCTCCCGTTGGTCGGTTTTCCGCCAAGCTGACGCCGTTT
>JAMPBF010000130.1 GCA_023666805.1 Bacillota bacterium | reverse complement strand
AATCCGCCCTTAAGGGCTGCGGAATAAGGCTTCGGGACGACGAGGCGCAGATGAACATCACCATGCTGGAAAAAATCAAACAGGATTTCGGCATAGAAATAACGGGCTTAGACCCGCTGCCGTCGGACGAGCACGGTATCGATATGCGGCTTGTGTTTACCGTTATCCGCAAAGCCATAATGGCACAGTCCCGCTGGGACGTGCTGGAAACCGCCTGCGTCGGCATTTTCTCCTTCTCCCAGTTTGTAATGTGGAACGACATCAGAAACCGCAGCGACGATCTGCTGAAAAACAAAATCGTCAAAAGCCTTATCGACGGCAGGCTGTCCTGGGACGCCGAGCCGATGGAGATAGGCGGCAGGGTGGAGGAAAACGGCGTGCTGCTTCCCATGGCGGCGGACGCCTCGCAGCTTTTTGCGGTAAGATCAGCCGCCGAGGGCAAAAGCTTTGTGCTTCACGGACCGCCCGGCACAGGCAAATCACAGACCATAACCTCCATGATAGCCGACACCTTGGCAGAGGGGAAATCCGTGCTGTTTGCCGCAGAGAAAATGGCTGCTCTCGAGGTGGTGCAAAAACGGCTTGAAAAAATCGGCATCGGCGCATTTTGCCTCGAGCTTCACTCCAACAAGTCCAAAAAACGGGATATATTGGAGCAGCTGAGACAGGCAAGCGAGGTGACGAAAAACACCTCCCCGGAGGCTTATGCGGAAAAGTCCGACCAAATTGCCAAGATCAGAGCAAGGCTGGATATATACGCAAAGGAGCTGCACAGCGTTCAAGGCTCGGGCTATACCCCCTATCAGCTGATAAGCAGCTATGAGACGTACAGGCAGGCGCAGGACATAACGCCCTTCACAAGAGATTTCGTAAAGACCTTAAACCGCAGCAGGACCGAGGAAGCGGACATGCTCGTCCAACGGCTGACTGCGGCGGGAAGGGCTGTGGGTCACCCTCACGGTCACCCTCTTTCGAGGGTGGACTTGATCGGTTACTCGCAGCAGTTAAAAACCGAGCTGCCCGAAAAAATCACCGCTTATCAAAATGCGCTTTTTGATTTGGAGAAGCCACTGTCGAATTTTTCCGCAGCTCTTGAAAAACCGCTGCCCTCAAGCTTCGCCGAGGTAAAAAAACAAGGCGAGATCGCTGCCGAAGCGCTTTTGTGGTACAGCTTCCCCTCGGCTTGGGCAAAAACCGAAAGCCCCTCCTTATATTTTGCCGAGATCAAGGAAATGTGCGGGCACTTCGAGACGGCGGAGCAAAAGCGTAGATCGCTTTTACAAAGCTTTAACGACGCCTTTTTGCAGCAAAACGGACAGCAGCTGCTCACCGAATACAGTGCGGCAAACGCCAAGTGGGCTTTGCCTAAGAGCATGAGCTTAAATTCTATGGCGAAACGGCTTAGCGGCTATGCGAAAGCCCCGATAAACAAGTCGAATCTGCAAAAGCATATTAACGATCTGTGCAGTCTTCAAGCCGAGGAAAAAGCCGCCGATGATCTGTTTGCAAAATACGGCGGAGAGCTTGGCGGCTTGTACCGGGGAAAGGACACGGACTGGCGGCAAGCGTCGGAATTGACCGAACAGGCAAGGCAAAGCGCCGAAAAGCTTTTGCGGCTGACCGGCTCGGACGGCTTCCGTATAAAAAGCTGCGGCGATACGGAGCTGAAGAACTCCGCCGAGAGCGTGATCTACGGCATAGAGGAAGCGGAAAAAGCAAAAATGCGGCTTTACGCCCTCTTAAACATTACGGATTGCGAAAGCGAAAACTGGATCGAAGCGGAAAAGCTGCTTTGCGGCTCGGTTGCGGAAAACTCCGATGGGCTGAGAGAGTGGAGCGCCTTTAACGGCGTTGCCGAGGAGCTGCGGCAGGCGGGACTGTCGGATACGGTCGCCGCCTACAAAAACGGGGTCTCGCACGAAGCTCTGTTCCCCGCCTACAAAAAGGCTCTGCTTTTTGCCATGATAAATACAGCCATAGACGAAAACAAGGTTTTAAGCGGATTTTCCGGCGCCGTTTTCGAGGAAAGCATAAATCGGCTCAAACGGTTGGACGAGGAGCTGACGGAGCTTTCGCAGCAGGAAATTTTCTGCCGCCTTGCCGCCAATGTGCCCGACTTTTCAAGAGAAGCGGCGAAAAGCTCGGAGATAGGCATTTTGCAAAAAGCGATCAAAAGCGGCGGCAGAGGCGTAAGCATAAGGCAGCTGTTTCAGCAGATACCCACCCTGCTGCCGAGGCTTTGTCCCTGTATGCTGATGAGCCCTATTTCAGCCGCTCAGTATCTTGACCCCAACAGAGCGCCCTTTGATCTGGTGGTGTTCGACGAGGCTTCGCAATTGCCCACCTGCAAGGCGGTAGGCGTTTTGGCAAGGGGAAAGGAAGCGGTGATAGTGGGCGATCCCAAGCAAATGCCGCCTACCTCCTTCTTCTCGGCTTCATCGGTGGACGAGGACAATTTGGAGACGGAGGATCTGGAAAGCATACTTGACGACTGTCTCGCCCTGAATATGCCCCAGACCCACCTTTTATGGCATTACCGCAGCCGTCATGAAAGCCTGATCGCCTTCAGCAACAGCCGCTTCTATGAAAACAAGCTCTTCACCTTCCCCTCGGTAAACGACCGAGAAAGAAAGGTGACCTTAGTCCATGTCAACGGCGTATTCGACCGAGGAAAAACTCGTCAAAACAGAGCCGAGGCAGAGGCTGTCGTAGAGGAGCTCAAGCGCCGCTGCCATGACGGGGAGCTGTCCAAGCTCAGCGTAGGCGTTGTTACATTTAACATTTCCCAGCAAAATTTGATCGACGATCTGCTGAACGAGGAGTGCAAAACCGACGAGGAATTGGAAAAATGGGCGTACGGCTCCGACGAACCCGTGTTCATTAAGAACCTTGAAAACGTGCAGGGCGACGAGAGAGACGTTATCCTGTTTTCCGTCGGCTACGGTCCCGACAAGGACGGCAATGTCTATATGAACTTCGGTCCCTTGAACCGAGACGGGGGCTGGCGCAGACTTAACGTTGCGGTATCCAGGGCAAGATGCGAGATGACGGTTTTCGCCACTCTGACGGCGGATCAAATAAACCTTTCCAAGACGGGAGCGGAGGGCGTTGCCGCCTTAAAGGGCTTTTTGGAATACGCAGGAGGCAGAGAGCTTGCCGTTACCGGCACCTCCGCCCTGATCCGCAGAGAAAAGGACGGTATCGGCAGGAGCATTTGCGAGGAGCTGAACAAAGCGGGCTACCAAACGGATATGCAGGTTGGGCATTCCGCTTATCGCATAGATGTGGGCGTGGTCGATCCGAACAACACCGAAAAATATATTTTGGGTATTCTTCTTGACGGAGCATGCTACAGCGAGGCAAAGACCACCAGAGACAGAGAAATTGCCCAAATCGGCGTATTAAAGGGCTTGGGCTGGAAAATAAGCCGAGTATGGACCATGGACTGGTGGGACAACAGAGACAAGGAGATCAAAAAGCTGCTGACAAGGCTCGACGGTCTGAAAAACGGAGCTGCCGAGGAGGAGGACGAGGAAATCAGGGTGGAAAAAACCTCCGAAAACGTATACAGGGCAAAAGCAAATTCGGAGGCAATCTCAACCGCAGAGAAGAAAACGGCGGCGAATCCTGCCGTAAAAACAAAAGCCTACACCCCTGCGGCGCTCCCCGTTTCGGAAAATCCCGGCGGCGAATTTAACTCGGCTCTTGCGGAGAAAAACATTGCCGAAATAATAGCCGCCGAAGCGCCGATAACCGAAGAGCTTTTGACCAAGCGCCTTTTGCCCTCCTTAGGCTATACCAGAACGGGCGCAAAGATAACCGAGGGAATAGCCGAAGCGGTAAGTCGGCTAAAGATCCGCACCTCGGAGGAAAACGGCAAAAAGCTGTACTGGAGCGGCAGTCAAAACCCCTATGCCTACTACGCATTTCGCACCGCCGCCGAAGGCGACGCCAAAAGAGAAGCCAAGGACATACCCCTATCCGAGGCGGCAAACGCCGTAATATACGCCCTGCATTTGGAGCTCGGTCTGTCGCCGGAGGATCTGATAAAGGAAGCCGCCAAGCTTATGGGCTATCAAAGAGCCCAAGGCGCACTGTCAGATCTGTTTAATTCCGCCATAGCCCTGACCTTGAAGCAGGGGCGGACGCAAAAAGGCGAAAACGGCAATTATACCTTGACGGAGGAGGGGAAAAAGGTCGTTTTGAGGGTTATCAACAGTATTGATCATTAAAAACAATAACCGTTTAAAAACGGACAAATCCGTTTTTAAACGGTTATACTGTTTTCGCTCTAAAAGATAGACAAAGGATCAAACCTGCGTGACCTTAACGATCCTTTCCACGATCTGCTCCGCAGTTTTATCGGTGCAGTCTATTTTGACGTCTGCGAATTTATTGTAAAGGGGCTCTCTTTCCGCCATGATCTCCTCTAAGCCCTCGCCCCGCCTGCAAGCTATTCCCCTTGTTTTTATATTGGCAAGCCTCATTTGCAGGTCGTAAACGGGAAGGTCTAAATATATGCAAATGCCGTTTCTTTTGAGCCACCTCATTCCCTTTTCGCAAAAAACCGCACTGCCGCCTGTGGCTACCACCATGCCGCACTCCTCGGTAACGGACAAAAGAGCGTCCTCCTCATAAGCCTTAAACCGCTCCAAGCCCTCCGTGTCTATCAACCGCTGCAAGGTGTTTCTCCTCTGTACCTGTATTATAAGGTCGGTGTCGATAAAGCCTGTGCCCAAGGTTTTTGCCAAGACAACTCCCACTGTGCTTTTGCCGCTTCCCGGCATACCGATCAAAATTATATTTTTCATATTTTTTCCTTTGCCGTAGGAGGAATCATCAATACCATGAGGGTATCACGCTTTGATAGCCGTCATACTCCGCCGCTGTCTTTTGCGCTCTGATTATCGCCGCCGCCGAATCCTCCTCGGTCTGCGCCTCGTCAATGTCTTTAAGTGCCTTTACCGTGGAATAGATCGCCAACAGCTCAAAGAAATCCTTGGGGGGAGCGCCGTCGAAAAATCCCTTGTATACGCCCTTTATAAAGGGCAGGCTGTAGCCGTCGGGCAGGGTGACAAGGTCGGTTATGGGGTCGCCCCAAGCCACCGATTGAAGAGGCGCCATTCCCACGTTCAGATCGCTGTCCAAAAAAAGCGTGTTGGCGGAAAAATCTCCGTGAAGTGCGGTAACGGGTCTTTGCTCCGTAATATTACTGCGCTTTTTCAAAAACTCCGCCGCCTGACCGAAGCCCTGATATTTTATCCCTTTTTCCGCCAGTCGGGCGATCAGCGCAAATATATCCTCGGCGGGCTTTACCTCGTCGTCCTCGGTGGGAGTTAGGGTTTGAAGCTTTTTAAGCTGCTTTCCCGCCTCAACGCCCAAAGCCAGCTGTTCGGGCACGTAAAATTCCGGGAGACGGCTTGCCAAATTTTCGCCGCTGAAAAAATTGTACATACTGTAAACCATGGCGTCATCGTCAAAAGCGCCTACCTCCAAGGGCGACGAGGTGTAAACCCCCGCCTCGTTGAATACCCTGTCGGTGAGGGCGGCCAGCTTACATTCCTCCTCGAACCGAGAGATCCTGTCGGTTCGGATAAGAAGATTTTTTCCGTCCTCGGTGGTCACCGCATATATTTTTAACGTGGGGGATTTTGCTTTTTTCTTTATGGGAGGAAGACAGATGACCCCTGTCTTAAGCTTGTTGGAGTCGGGTATATACCGCTTATCGGGATCGTAGCCGTCTAATGTTTTCCATTTGCCGTAGCCCTCTATGGTGGAAAGCTTAGTCATTTCCTCCTGACTTACTCCGTTTGCTGTCAAATTCTCACATCCTTATTCAAAGTTCCGCATTTTTATATATATTTATTATTTTGGCTGAATTGCCTCGGTACATTCTCGGGGTTTTCTTCTCTCAAAGCTTCTCCGCCGTTTCCTTAAGGTACTTGCGGAATGGCTCTCCGGTTTCCGGGTGATCCAGACCTACTTCGACTATCGCCTGAAGAATACCCAGCTTGCTGCCCATGTCGTATCTTTTGCCAGTAAAATCCACCCCGATCATTCCCTCGGATACGGCAAGGCTTTTCATGGCGTCGGTAAGCTGATATTCGCCCCCCGCACCCGCAGGCAGCTTTTCCAAAATATCAAAGATCTTAGGCGGCAAAACACATCTGCCCAAAATCGAGAAGTTGGTGAAGATCTGATTTTCCTTGGGCTTTTCTATCATATCGTCAATGTCGTACAGATTGTCCTTTTTGTGAGCCGCTTTCATGGAGGAGTACATCATCACCAGCTCCCTCGGCACTTCCCTTATCGCCACCGCACCCTTGCCGTATTCCTCATAGGCTCGGCACACCTGCGCTGCGGCGGGGTCTTCGCCGATTATAACGTCGTCGCCGTAAAGCACAGCAAAGGGCTCGTTCCCCACAAAGGCTCTTGCCGCCATTACCGCATCGCCCGTGCCCTTCATTTCCTGCTGTCTTACATATTGGATCTTAGCCAAACGGGAAATCTCCCGCACCCGAGCCAGCGCCGCTTCCTTTCCGGGCTTGGACAAGGCTCTTTCCAGCTCGGGGGAACGGTCGAAGTGATCCTCCACCACCGATTTCCCCCGGCTCAAAACTATCATTATGTCCTCAATGCCGGAGCCGGCAGCCTCCTCGACTATATACTGTATCGCAGGCTTATCCACTATGGGGAGCATTTCCTTGGGCATCGCCTTTGTGGCGGGCAAAACTCTTGTGCCCAAGCCCGCCGCCAGTATGACCGCTTTTTTTACCTTCATATGCTTTACCTCAAAATATTAAAACCTGATCTCCATTTCCACCGTGTCCTGCCACCGGTCGAATTTGTCCATGGCTATTTTTTCCCTGATACCCACGGTACGGAAGCCGCATTTTTCATGGAGCCTTATGCTGCCCGCATTTTGACGGCAAATTCGGGATTCCAGCATCCAAACGCCGTAATTTTTCGCCTCTTTTTTCGTTTTTTCTATCAAGGCATAGCCAATACCGTGACGGCGGTAATTTTCCCTGACATAAATGCTAAGCTCCGTCACGCCCTTGTACGGCTCTCTGCTAAGTCCCAAGGTAAGGGCTGTCCAGCCGATTATGATCCCCTCGGCTTCCGCCACATAGCGGCAAAATGGAAGGTGGGACCCGTTCCATTCCTCATAGTCGGGCACAGTGCGCTGAAAGGTGGCGGTGCCGCTTTCCACGCCCTGACCGTATATCTCCGCCACGCCGGGATAATCCGCCTCGGTCATTTCTCTGATCACAAAATCCATAGTCTGTTCCGTTCTTTATTATTTTTTACTGTATACACAAAAACAATTATACACGAATTGCAACTAAATTACAAGGAAAAATTTGAAATTTGGAGAAAAAATCAAAAAAATCCCGAAAAAATCCGAAAAAGACAACACCCCGCATACTCCTTGGGAGCTGCGGGGTGTTGCCCTTATGCATTAAAATTATTTATAGAGGAGAAATTTAATTATGAAAATCAAATTTCTTTCTAACGGGAAATTACTTTCTCTTCTTGGAGATCACAACGCCTGCGGCTGCGATTGCGGCAGGGATAACAGCGAGTACAACGCCGGTAGCCTGGTTCTTGTCGCCGCTTTCAGCGGGTGTGGAGGGCGCTGCGTTTGCTGCGGGAGCTTCCGTTACAACAGCGTCGCCGGAGAGAGCCTCG
>JAMPBF010000012.1 GCA_023666805.1 Bacillota bacterium | reverse complement strand
GCCGCCGTTTACGCAGCCGCCGGGGCAAGCCATGATCTCAATAAAGGTTACGTTTAACTCGCCGCTCTTAACCTTTTCAAGAAGAGCCTTGGCGTTAGCAAGACCTGAAGCAACAGCCACGGTAATATCTTTGCCGCCGACATTGTATGTAGCAGTCTTGACGCCTTCTACGCCGCGAACCTCCTTAAATTCAACAGGGCTGTTTACGTCCTCGCCCGTAAGCTTCCAAACAGCGGTACGAAGGGCAGCCTCCATAACGCCGCCGGTAGCGCCGAAGATAACCGCAGCGCCCGTTCCGATGCCCAAGGGACTGTCAAAGCCCTCGTCGGGAAGCTCTCTGAAGCAAAGTCCCGCATGATTTATCATCTTGACCAGCTCGCGGGTTGTAATGGAAATATCCAGATCGGGATAACCCGAAGCGCTTTGATCCTCTCTGCCGATCTCAAACTTTTTGGCAGTGCAGGGCATTACCGAAACGCTTACGATATTCTTGGGATCGATACCCATCTTTTGCGCCCAGTAGGTTTTGGTGATGGCTCCGTTCATCTGCTGGGGAGATTTGCAGGAGGACAGGTTGGGGATAAATTCGGGGTAATATGCCTCGCAGTATCTGATCCAGCCGGGGGAGCAGGAGGTGATCATGGGAAGCACGCCGCCGTTTTGTACGCGGTCAAGAAGCTCTGTAGCCTCCTCCATAATGGTAAGGTCGGCGCCGAAATCGGTGTCGAATACGGCTTTAAAGCCAAGTCTGCGAAGTGCGGCAGCCATTTTGCCCTCAACGTTTGTGCCCATGGGATAGCCGAAGGCTTCGCCCAAGGAAGCCCTAACGGCAGGAGCGGTCTGTACAACAACAACCTTTTCGGGATCGTTAAGCGCAGCCCAAACCTTGTCGGTATCGTCCTTTTCGTTTAACGCACCCGTAGGGCATACGGCGATACACTGTCCGCAGGAAACGCAAGCGGTGTCCGCAAGATCCATATCGAAGGGACTGCCGATAGCGGTCTTAAAGCCGCGGTAGTTAGCGCCGATAACGCCGATACCCTGTACATTTGTACAAGCAGCGATACAGCGGCGGCAGTTGATGCACTTTTCGTTGTCTCTGGTCATGTGAGCGGCGCTGGCGTCGATCTCATAATGATTTTTAACGCCGTCAAAGGCAGGCTCATACTGAACGCCCAATTCCTGACAAAGCGCCTGTAATTCACAATTTCCGCCTCTTGAGCAGTAAAGACATTCCTTTTTGTGGTTGCTGAGCAGAAGCTCGAGGGTCATCTTCCTGCTTTCCAAAACGGCAGGAGAGTTGGTGAGGATATTTTTACCCTCGTCAAATTTGGAAATAGGGTACATGCAGGAAGCCACAAGGCTTCTTGCACCGGTCATTTCCACTACGCAAATACGGCAAGCGCCTATTTCGTTGATATCCTTAAGCCAGCAAAGAGTGGGGATGCGTATTCCCATTTTACGTGCGGCTTCGAGTATGGTGGTACCTTCTTCAACGGAACATTCGATACCGTTAATTTTAATATTAACCATAACAGCAATAATTCCTTTCTATCATTCCTTAATAATGGCATCGAATTTGCACTTGCTCATGCAGGCGCCGCACTTGATGCACTTTGTGGGATCGATGGAGTGAGGCTCCTTAACAGTACCGCTGATAGCGCCGGCGGGACAAGCTCTTGCGCATGCGGTGCAGCCCTTGCACTTGTCAGCCTGGATCTTGTATTGGAGCAGGCGAGTACATACTCCCGCAGGACATTTCTTGTCCACAACGTGAGCGATATATTCGTCCTTAAAGTAGCGAAGTGTGGAGAGAACGGGGTTAGGAGCGGTCTGACCCAAACCGCAGAGGGAGTTGTTCTTGATGTAGTAGCAAAGCTTCTCCATCTTTTCCAGATCCTCTAACGTGCCGTTGCCGTCGGTAATTTTGTGAAGCATTTCGTAAAGGCGCTTTGTACCGATACGGCAGGGTGTGCACTTGCCGCAGGACTCGTCAACGGTAAATTCCAGGAAGAACTTGGCAATATCTACCATACAGTTGTCCTCGTCCATAACGATAAGTCCGCCCGAACCCATCATGGAACCGATGGCAATAAGGTTATCGTAGTCGATCTTAACATCTAAATGCTCGGTAGGGATACAGCCGCCGGAAGGACCGCCTGTCTGTGCCGCCTTGAATTTCTTGCCCTTGGGGATACCGCCGCCGATCTCATAAACTATCTCGCGCAGGGTAGTGCCCATAGGAACCTCTACAAGTCCGGTATTGTTGATCTTTCCGCCCAAAGCAAATACCTTTGTTCCCTTGGATTTTTCGGTGCCCATGGAGGCAAACCAGTCGGCGCCCTTTAAGATGATCTGAGGAATGTTTGCATAGGTCTCAACGTTGTTGAGAACGGTAGGACGCTGGAACAAGCCTTTTTCGGCGGGGAAAGGAGGACGGCAGCGGGGCTCGCCTCTCTTGCCTTCGATAGAGGTCATAAGGGCAGTTTCTTCGCCGCATACGAATGCGCCTGCACCGAGGCGAATACCTAAGTCAAAGTCAAAGCCCTTGCCGAAAATGTTCTTGCCCAAAAGTCCGTATTCTCTTGCCTGATCGATAGCGATCTGCAAGCGCTTAACCGCTATAGGATACTCGGCGCGAACATATATGTAGCCCTGTGAAGCACCGATAGCATAGCCTGCGATAGCCATAGCCTCGATAACCGCATGGGGGTCGCCTTCAAGCACCGAACGGTCCATAAATGCTCCGGGGTCGCCCTCGTCGGCGTTGCAGCATACATACTTTTGACCGCCGTCCTGAACGATGGTGCGAGCCAGCTGCCACTTTTTGCCGGTAGGGAAGCCGGCGCCGCCTCTGCCTCTGAGTCCCGAATCCAAAATGGTCTGGATTACCTGTTCGGGGGTCATTTCGTTGAGAACCTTTGCCAATGCCTGATAACCGTCAAGTGCGATATATTCGTCAATATTCTCGGGGTTGATCAGTCCGCAGTTGCGAAGTGCGACGCGGTGCTGCTTCTTATAGAAATTGGTGTCGTTTAAGGGCTTGATTCCGTTTTCGGTGACGGTTTCCTGATAGAGAAGCCTTTCAACGATTCTGCCCTTCAAAAGGTGTTCGGAAACGATTTCGGGAATATCCTCCTCCTTGACTGCCGAGTAAAAGCAGCCTTCGGGGTAAACTATCATAATAGGACCTAAAGCGCAAAGACCGAAGCAGCCTGTTCTGACTACCTGAACCTCTTCCTCAAGGCCGTTTTTCTTGATTTCCTCATGAAGTCTGTCTATAATGGCAGGACTTCCGGAGGAAGTACAGCCTGTACCACCACAGACTAAAACTTGAGAACGATACATAAATTTCTTCCTCCTGATAATTAATTGTTTTCGATTGTGTATTCTTTAACTACGCTGCCGCCGATTATATGCTCTTCAACCACTCTTTTTGCCTTTTCGGGGGTCATTTTGACGTAAGTTACCTTTCCGTCCTTCGGAGTGGTTACTTCTACAATAGGCTCTTGGCTGCAAAGACCGATACAGCCCATAAGCGTTACCGAAACGCCGTGAAGCTTACGCTCCTGAACCGTGTCGGAAAAAGCGGTCACTACGGGACGAGCTCCTGCCGCAATACCGCAGGTCGCCATGCCTACCACGATTTTTGTGTCCGCATGGGATTCGTTTCGCAGATCCATTTGGCCTTGCAGGCTTTCCTTGATTGCCTGAAGATCAGCTAAGGTTTTCATATTGCAATTTTCCTTTCAAAAAATTCTGTTTTTGTTGATATTATCGGTATTTTGTTTTAGATATTCCCCCACAAAGCCCATTACATCCGGGCTGTCAAGAGGAATCTCTCCCATAATCTCTTTGATTTGTGCGGTATCAAGCGTAAAGCCTTGTCCGTCAACGCTGTAGGTGTAAACGATACGTATATCTTTGCAGCAGAACGTTAACGCTTTGACCGTTTCATTGATATTCCCCAAAGGCGCACGGTTTTTGCAGCTTAATATGTAGCTTGCCCTTATGGACGTGCCCGCCCCGGCTTCGGAGCTGATTTCAAAGGCGCCGCCTGTTTTTTCTGCGCTTTCCTTAAAAAGCAGCAAGCCAAAACCGTTATTTTTTTGGGGTAATTCGCCTTTTTCAAGCTTTTCCGCATATTTTTTCACGTCAAAGCCGCTGCCGTTATCCTTTAAGGCAATAACAAGAGCGTCTTCATCGGTGCTTATCGATACGGAAATTTCGATCAAGGAGGCATTTGCCTTGATACTGTTTTGCGCAATGTCAAGAACGTTTAGAGAAAGCTCTTTTAATTCGGGCATTATTCATACTTTGCCAAAATATCCCTAAGCTCTTTTTCGTCTCCCGTAAGTCTGCCGTAAACGTCGTCGTTTACGGTCATAACAGGTGCAAGACCGCAGGCGCCGATACAGCGGCAGTCCTGAAGCGAGAATTTTCCGTCGTCGGTGATCCCGCCGCTTCCGATTCCCAAAATCTTCTGAAGATTGTTGAATACATCGCCTGAACCCTTAACGTAGCAGGCAGTGCCGAGACAGACGGAAATTTTGTATTTTCCCTTGGGATTGAGTGAAAACTGCGAGTAGAAAGTGGAAACTCCGTAAACCTTTTCCAAAGGAATTTTCATTTCTCCGGCAATAATTTCCTGAACCTCGATAGGGAGATAGCCGTAGATTTCCTGAGCCTTCTGAAGCACCGGCATAAGTGCGCCGGGGTCGTCGGAGTGTTCAGCTATAACGGCTTTCAGCTCGTTTTCCTGCTCCTCGGTACCGGAGAAGGCAACGATACATTTTTTTTGAGCCATGGGTAATCCTCCTTAGTGTTTTTGCTCGGGCAGTACCCGATTTAAACAGAAGCTATTTGGTTTGATGCTGTTCTGTTTAATATATTCCGCTATCCTTAAGGATAACATCATTTTGTTAATTATATCACATAATCTGTCAAAAATCCACACAAATTGTCCCGATTTGACAACAAAAATTATTGAAGTTTTTTTGTGCATTATGTTACAATGTACACTAAAATTGTATAATTTTACTCATTTATGTTTGACAAAATCTGTAATAAATGGTAAAATAATATCAGTCGCTTATCCGACAAAACAGAGATAATTTTTTGGAGGCAAAACACAATGAATTGGTTTGACAAATCCGCTTTTTATCACATTTACCCCTTGGGCTTTTGCGGCTGCCCCGAGGAGAACGATTTTACGGGCGAACCCCAAAGCCGTATTTTAAAGGTTATCGACATTATTCCCCATATTAGGGAGTGCGGCTTTAACGCTGTCTATTTCGGACCTGTCTTTGAATCCTCAAAGCACGGCTACGACACCGCAGATTATCTTACCGTTGACCGCCGACTGGGCACCAACGAGGATTTCAAAAGGGTTTGCGACGAGCTGCATAAAAATGAGATAAAAGTTGTTATAGACGGCGTATTTAACCATGTGGGAAGAGATTTTTGGGCTTTTAAGGACGTTAGGGAGCACGGCTTCTCCAGCCGCTATAAGGATTGGTTTCATGTCAGAGACGGCGGAAGCCCTTACGGCGACCCGTTTTTCTACGAGGGCTGGGAGGGTCACTATGAGCTTGTAAAGCTGAACCTTTACAATTCCGACGTAAAAAATTATCTGAAGGACTGTATTACAAAGTGGAAGGAGCTTTTCGGCATTGACGGACTTCGCTTGGACGTTGCTTACTGTCTTGAGGAAAATTTCTTAAGGGAGCTTCACGGTCACTGTAAGTGGCTTGCCGAGGACTTTTGGCTTATGGGAGAAACCCTCCACGGCGACTACAATCGCTGGATGGCGCCCGACAAGCTGGACAGCGTGACCAACTATGAGTGCTACAAGGGCTTGTACTCCAGCTTTAACGACTTAAATATGTTTGAGATAGCCCATTCGCTTAACCGCCAATTCGGAAAAGAACAGTGGTGCTTATATACAGGCAAGAATTTATACAGCTTTGTGGACAATCACGATGTTTCGAGAATTGCCACGATTTTAAGAAACAAGGAACATCTCGATCCGATTTATTCCTTGGTTTTCACCATGCCCGGAATACCCGGAGTATATTACGGCAGCGAATACGGGATCGAGGGCGACAAGAAAAACGGCGACAAAACTCTCCGTCCCGAATTTGAGCTTAGGGAGGACACCGACCTTACCAAGCATATTGCGGCATTGGCAAAGCTCAGGACTGACAGCGACGTTCTTGCGGCAGGCAGCTATAACCAATTGCAGCTTATGAACAAGCAGTACGCATTTATGCGGGAATATAACGGAAAAAAGGTAGTTACAGCCATCAATGTGGATAGCGGAGCGTTCACATTTAATTTAAACATGAACGGAAAGTTCAAAAACATTTTTACCGGCGAGGAGACTGACTTAATGCAGCCCTTAACCGTTGCCGCCTGCAAATCCGCAGTGTTTGAAGAGCTATGATAAAAGCGGTGCTTTTTGATATGGACGGCACTATTCTCGACACCGAAAGAATACATAAGACCTGTTGGGAGCAGGCGATGGCGGATATGGGGATCGACTTTACCCCCACCACCTTCTACGACCTGATCGGACTTAACGATCTCAGCACGAGAAATTATTTCAAGAAAAACTACGGCTTCACCGATGAGCAGTACGATAAAATGAGCCGTGCCGCCTATACCTGTTCTCGGGAATATACCACTGAAAAAGGGATCCCCGTAAAAGCGGGTTTTTTCGAGCTGGCGGAATTTCTTGTAAAAAACGGCATAAAAACAGCCGTAGTCACCTCCTCCTTATGCAGCGAAGCGGTTCATAATTTTAAAAGAGCCTATATTACCGTTCCCTTCGATGCAATAATCGGCGGCGACAGCGTAACTGACGGAAAGCCCGCCCCCGAGCCTTACGAAAAGGCGGCTGCTGCCGTTGGGATACCGAAGGAGGAGTGTCTTGCGGTGGAGGACAGCGCCAACGGAATAAGATCCGCTTATGCGGCAGGAATACGGTGCGTTTATATCAAGGATATGGTGGATATTCCCGATGAGGTCAAGGCTTTGGCTGAATTTAAGGCAGACAGCTTGGATAAGGTGATCGGGATAATTCGGGAAACAAACAGGGATTGACGGCTTGGCGCAAGGTGCGTAATAACGGTGATTTCCGACAAAAGATTTAACGGCGCTTGCGCATTGCTTGTTGCATATCCACACAAACTATCTCAAAAAGAGATAAATAAAAAACGAAAAGGAGAAACAATTATGCCACACATCGGAATTAAAATGCTCGAAGGAAGAACCGAGGAGCAAAAGAAAAAAGCCGCCGAAGCGGTAAAAAACGCTTTGGCACAGTCCTTAAACATGGGCGATCATTACATTACGGTAACGATCGAGGATTACACTGCCGAGGAATGGCAGAACGTTTTTAAAGCCGAGATCACCGACAAGCCCGAAAAGGTATATGTAAAGCCCAATTACGACCCCAAAAGTCTGCTTTGATGTTTTTTGAATACAGCCTTGCAAAAGCTTTTTGTATATTGCGGGGTTGTTTTCATATTCTTTTAAGTATTTTCGGAGGGTTTTATGCTGTGGAATCCTTGGCATGGCTGTCATAAATGCAGCAGCGGCTGCAAAAATTGCTATGTTTATTATCTTGATAAGCTGCGGGATAAGGATTCGTCCGTTGTGACAAAGTCGAAAACCGGCTTTGATCTCCCTCTGAAAAAGGATAGGCGGGGAAATTATAAAATTCTTTCGGGAACCGAGCTTGGCACTTGCTTTACCTCCGATTTTTTTATCGAGGAGGCGGACGGGTGGAGGCAGGAGGCATGGAAGATGATACGACAGCGCTCCGACGTCAAATTTCTTATACCTACCAAGCGAATTTCCCGCTTTGAGGAATGTAAGCCAAGTGATTGGGGCGACAGCGGCTATCCCAACGTAGCCATTGCTGTTTCCTGTGAAAATCAAGCTATGGCGGACGAGAGACTGCCTTACCTTTTAAATCTTAAAGCGCACAAGAAGCTTATTTTCGCCTCTCCTATTTTAGAGTATATTGATTTTGGCAAATTTCTTTCCGAGGGCGAAATATCCCTTGTGTCCGTAGGCGGAGAATCTTATGCCAATGCTCGGGTCTGCGATTTTGAATGGGTCGCTCAAATTTGGAGGGATTGCCTGAAATACGGGGTAGACTTTGATTTTCATCAAACAGGCTCTAATTTTTTAAAAGACGGCAGGCTTTATCGCATCAAGCATTGTGATGAATATTCGCAGGCAAAAAAAGGTATGGAATATTTGAAGCTGCACTCGCCGAATTTTTAAAACTACTTGACAACATTAAAAAATGAGAATATAATTAAATTATATTATCGCATATCACAAATAAATTCCTCGCAATGTCACTTAAACACATAATACCAATAAGGGAGGAAGATATAAGCTATGGGTATAAGTATAACAGAGGACAAGATTTTTCAGTGGAAGGATCAGTATTGCATTGGAGTGGAAGAAATAGACAATGCACATCAGCAGCTTTTTTCCATAGTGCGCAGGCTTGTCAAAAACCTTGAATCGGGAGATTACGACAAAAACAAGACCACCTGCTTGGAGGCGATAAAGTTTCTTAAGCAGCACACGGTCGAGCATTTCGCACAGGAAGAGGAATTTCAGCTAAAGGTCGGCTACAGCGGGTATGAAAACCATAAGCGCATGCACGACAATATGAGAGAGGTGACTATTCCCGCTCTTGAAAAACAGATGCTCAGCTCCGACTTTTCCGTTGAATCGGTGGAGCATTTTGTAGGCGTTTGTTCCGCTTGGCTTTCCGCTCATATAATGTTTGAGGATCAGGCCATAACGGGAAAGATAAAAAGCCGCTGGGACGTTGATTTTCGGGGAGATGAACTGGAAATACTCAAGACTCATGCCGAAGAATTTATGTCCAAGCTGTTTCAGGTGAACATCGATATTGAGAGCGTACACTACGAGGGCTATGATTTAGGCGACGTAATGCCTTATTATCAAATCGTAAAAGCAAGCGACAACACCATACACCGCACCATAATAATTCCCGATAAAAAACTGATTTGTTCAAACATAAGTCAGCTGATGGGCACAGAGATGAAGACCCTTAACGAAATCGCAATGTCAATG
Source organism: Bacillota bacterium (assembly GCA_023666805.1). Classification (GTDB taxonomy): domain Bacteria; phylum Bacillota; class Clostridia; order Oscillospirales; family Ruminococcaceae; genus Ruminiclostridium_E. The sequence continues at coordinate 17,350 of JAMPBF010000012.1, read as the reverse complement.
TTTGAGGAGCTTGCCTATACCTTTGTGACTAATTTCATATACAAATATACGGGCAACAACGATCTCACTCTTTTAAGCAACGGCATGGTGGAAAAGAATGCTTTTAAGGCTGATTTTGAAAGCTATCACCCCGATGTGAGTATGCTGTGGCATACCGCCTTCGGACATATTGCTTTTTGCATGAAGTCCGTTAAGATCGGAAATAATCAGGCTTAATTATTACATAGGATAAAAAATCAAACCACGTATGAAATGCGTGGTTTGATTTTTTAACAATTAATTGCATTATTCGTCCGTTTTCTTCTCCGAATTATTATCGGAATTGAGCAATAGCGGCTTGCTGTCGGAGGGGTCTCCTCTCCTTGCGGTTTGAGCAAAGTATGCCGCCGTAAGCATTAATTTTGAAGGAGCGAATTTAGACATTGCAGCCAAGGTTTTTGCACTGTTGCTCGGTATAATAACGGTGTTGCCCTTAAACATTTCGCTTACGGCATATTGTGCAGCCTCGGCGGCTGTGATCCCGCTTACCGCAAATTCCGATCCCGCAACCTTGTTAAATTCGGTTTTGACCGGACCGGGGCAAAGAACGCCCACATAAACGTTTTTCTTGTCTTTTTTCAGCTCCTTGCCTATTGCGCGGGTCAGTTGTGTTACATAATTCTTTGAGGCATAGTAGGTTGCCATAAGAGGACCTGCCATAAACCCCGCAATCGACGATACGTTCAGTATAAAGCCGTAGTTTCTTTGTGCAAAATCACGGACAAAAAGCTTTGTAAGAATATGCACCGCCTTAATGTTTAGGTCTATCATTTCCAGCTCTCGGTGAAGATTTGTCTCCGTGAACTTTCCGAAAAGTCCGAAGCCCGCATTATTGATCAAAATATCGATTTTAAGCTTTTTCACCGTTTCATAAAGCCGAATACACTCCTCCTCGTCGGACAAATCGGCGGTAAGAGCTCTTACCTTTATGTTGTAATTGCTCATAAGCTCTCTTCTTAAATCCGAAAGCCTTCCTTTTCTTCTTGCCACGAGGATAAGATTAAAGCCTTTTTTCGCAAGTATCTTGGCAAATTCTTCACCTATTCCCGAGCTTGCTCCTGTTATAAGTGCAATCATTTCATCACGACCTTTTTTAAAATTTATGGTATTGCGCCGCAATTTTTCGCTGAATTAAGCAAATTCAAATCGGGTATTGGTTGAATTATTTCAAGAAAGCGAAAACTATACATTAATATTATACATCATTTAATAAAATTTGCAAGAGGAAAAATAATATTTTTTACTATTGAAGTTTGTTTAATTTTATGGTAAAATAAAAAAGGTATACATTTATTGCACATAAAATCGGAAAGGAATATTGATATGAAAAGCGAAATCAGGGATATAAATCTTTGGGAAAGCGGCGAAAGAAAAATTCAGTGGGTAAAAAACAATATGCCCCTGCTTAGAAGCATAGAGGAAGAATTTATTCTGACAAAGCCCTTTACGGGAAAAAAGGTGGCTTTATCCGTGCATTTGGAAGCAAAAACCGCCTATCTCTGCAAGGTATTGGCGGCAGGCGGAGCGGAAATGTACGTAACGGGCAGCAATCCTCTGTCAACTCAAGACGACGTGGCGGCTGCGCTCGTTCATGACGGACTTAACGTTTTTGCATGGCATGACGCTACTGATGAAGAGTATCACCGCCATATTTCCTCGGTAATAAAGGCTGAGCCGAATATTATCATAGACGACGGCGGCGATTTGGTACATCTGATACATACCGAGTATCCGCAGCTTATTGATAAGGTTATAGGCGGCTGTGAGGAAACCACCACGGGAATACATCGCTTAAAGGCAATGAACGCCGCAGGAAAGCTGAAATTCCCCATGGTTTTGGTAAACGACGCAGATTGCAAGCATTTATTCGACAATCGCTACGGTACGGGTCAGTCGGTATGGGACGGCATAAACCGCACCACAAACCTTATCGTGGCAGGAAAAAATGTGGTTGTGGCGGGTTACGGCTGGTGCGGCAAGGGCGTTGCCATGAGAGCTAAGGGCTTGGGAGCGTCGGTGATCGTCACCGAGGTCGATCCCATAAAGGCTATGGAAGCGGTAATGGACGGCTTTAAAGTCATGAAAATGACCGAAGCCGCCAAAATAGGTGATTTCTTTGTAACCGTTACAGGCTGCAATGCGGTCATCTGCGAGGACAGCTTTAAGGTGATGAAGGACAACGCTATATGCTGCAATGCGGGGCATTTTGACGTCGAGGTAGATGTTGCGGGGCTAAAAAGGATAGCCAAGGAAAGTCATCTTGCAAGGAACAACATTATGTGTTACACCTTAGAGGACGGCAGAAGGATCAATGTTATTGCGGAAGGAAGACTTGTAAATCTCGCAGCGGGAGACGGTCACCCCGCCGAAATTATGGATATGAGCTTTGCAATTCAGCTTTTATCGGCTTTGTACCTTGTTCAAAATCAAGGAAAGCTGAAGGAAATGATAATCAACGTTCCCAAGGAAATAGACAACGAGGTAGCGCGGCGCAAGCTTAAATTCTGGAACATAGAAATAGACGCTCTTACCGAAGAGCAGACGGCTTATCTCAATGCTGCGGAATGATTCAACAAACGGAAAGGAAGCATAGTTTATGCAGAAAGAATACTTTGTCCTTCTTTCGGACATAATCAACGAGTATGCGCTGGAGGTGATTTACACCCCCTGCGATCCTCAAACCATTAAAATCAAAAATAATGATGTAAACCGCCCGGGACTTCAGCTCACGGGATTTTACGAATATTTTGACAGCACAAGAATACAAATTGCCGGAAAGGCTGAATTTGCCTTTATGGAAAAGCTAAGCGAGGAGGAGCGCATATCTACGTTTGCCAATCTCTTTGCTCAAAAGCCTCCCGCATTTATTGTGACCCGAGACTTGGAGCTTTTTCCCGAGCTGGAGGGTCTTGCAAAGGAGAATGAAGTGCCCCTGCTGCGCAGCAAGGCGAGCACCTCGGAATTTATGGCTGCGCTGATCGCTTTTCTCAACCTTCGTCTTGCTCCCAGAATTACAAGGCACGGCGTTCTTATTGAAATATACGGTGAAGGCGTGCTGATTTTGGGCGACAGCGGCGTAGGTAAAAGCGAGACTGCGATCGAGCTTGTAAAGAGAGGTCACAGACTTGTGGCCGACGATGCGGTGGAGATCCGCAGAACCTCCAACATTACCTTGGTGGGAAGCTCCCCCGACAATATCCGCCACTTTTTGGAGCTTAGAGGCATCGGAATTATCAATGCCCGTCATCTGTTCGGTATCGGCGCCGTTAAAATGAGCGAAAAAATAGATATGGTGGTGGAGCTGGAGCCTTGGAATCCCGAAAAGGTGTATGACCGCATGGGAGTAGACAATCATTATATGTCAATTTTGGGCATTAAGATTCCTTATCTTACCATTCCCGTTAAGCCCGGACGTAACTTGGCTGTTATTCTTGAGGTCGCAGCTATGAACAACCGTCAAAAGAAAATGGGCTACAACGCCGCACAGGAGCTTTTGGACAACCTTGGCATGGATATGGAAAGCGCCGACACCATTACGAGCATCAGTTAAAGAAGGGAATAAAATGCAGTTTGTTTCGGATTTACACGTACACACGATAGCTTCAACTCATGCCTTTTCCACCGTAACCGAAAATGCGGCGCAGGCGGCAAGAGTGGGATTAAAGCTAATGGCGGTATCGGATCATGCAATGACGATGCCCGACGCTCCCCACCTTTGGCATCATTTTAACTTAGAGGTAATACCCAGATATTTAAACGGTGTGTTTATTGTCAGGGGGATTGAGGCGGATATAATGGATTACGAGGGCGACCTCGATACGGACGAGGAGCTGCTTTCCTCTCTCGACTGGGCAATAGCAAGCTTTCATAAGCCCTCCTGCCTGCCGGGAACGGAATTACAGCACACCGAATCATACATCAGGGTATTGGAGAACAAGGGCATAAGCTGTCTGGGTCACACCGACGATACCCGCTATCCTTACGAGGTGAGAACGGTTTGCAGGGCTTGTCATGATTTAGGCAAGGCTATGGAGCTTAATGTAGCAAGGATCACATTAAAGGAATCCGTTCCCAGAAGGGCGAAGGTCTCTCGCAAATTCTACCGCAATATGCTGAGTATTTGCGCTGAGGAAAAAACAAATATCATCGTCAACAGCGACGCCCATTTTTGGAGCGCTGTAGGCGCATTTGACGAAGCGGCAAGTCTTATCGAGGAGGTAGGCTTTCCTCATGAGCTGGTGCTGAATCTTGACGAGGACAGAATTAAAAATTATATCGTAAATCAGCGAGGAAGAAACATTTTTCAATAAAAGTATAAAATTTAAGGAGAAAAATATATATGTATAATATAGGCATTGATTTAGGCGGCACGAACATTAAGGTGGGGATTGTAAACGAAAAGTACGAAATCGTTTCCGACGCCAGCGTTAAAACCAATCTTCCCAGACCTGCCGAGGGGATCGTAGACGGTATTTGCGAGGCGACCGAGCTTGCACTGAAGGGTGCGGGCGTTACTCTTGCGGATATTTCCGCAGTGGGAATAGGCACTCCCGGTTCCGCCAACAGAGAAACCGGGGAAGTGCTGTACAGCAACAACTTGGGCTTTCGCAACGTTCACCTTGGCGCAATGCTGAAGGAGAGGCTCGGAAAGGACGTTTACGTTGAAAACGACGCAAATGCGGCTGCCTTCGGCGAATATCTTGCAGGCGGCGGCAAGGGCTATGAAAACGTTGTTGTGATCACTCTCGGAACAGGCGTGGGCGGTGGCGTGATCATTGACGGCAAAATTTATACGGGATTTAACTTTTGCGGTGCGGAGCTGGGTCACACCGTCATCGAATATAACGGCAGACCCTGTACCTGCGGCAGAAAAGGGTGCTTTGAAGCATATTCCAGCGCTACGGCGCTTATAGCCTCCACCAAAAGGGCAATGGAGCAGGATAAAAACAGCAAAATGTGGGAAATTGCCGGCACATTGGACAGCGTTGACGGAAAAACTGCCTTTGACGGTATGAGAGCAGGCGACGAGACCGCCGACAGAGTAGTCAAGGAGTACCTTGAATACTTGGGCTGCGGCTTAACCAACATGGCGAATATTTTCCAGCCGCAAATCCTTCTTATTGGCGGCGGCATATGTAAGGAGGGCGAAAATTTGACCAAGCCCTTAAGAGAAATTATTGCAAGAGACTGTTACTGCATTGACGAAAAGCTGCTGCCAAAGCTTGATATATGCACTCTCGGAAATGCAGCGGGAATCATCGGCGCAGCCTTTCTCTGCAAGCTCCACTGATAACTGCCTGAATTTGCCTAAAAAATTTTGCGGCAATGCCGTTTGGAGGGCAGCTTGAACTACGATTTTATTAAGGAAATTTGTGAAAAATACGGTGCGGAATATGCTGAAAATCAGCCTCTGGCACAGTATACCAGCTTTAAAATAGGCGGAAGCTGCCCTATTTTGGTAAAGCCTGACAGCACGCCTTGTCTTTGCGAGCTTGTAAAAGCCTTTAACAGCTATAATACGGATTATAAAATAATGGGAAAGGGCAGCAATCTGCTTATTTCCGACAAAGGCGTGGATTTTCCCGTTGTGGCGCTTTCTGCAATGGGGGAAATACGCTTTGAGGGTGAACGGGCTTTTTGCGGCAGCGGCGCTGCGCTGATCTCGGTGTGCAGGGAAGCTGCGGAAAACGCTCTCGGCGGACTTGAATTTGCTTACGGTATCCCGGGGAGCTTGGGCGGCGCAGTGTATATGAATGCAGGCGCCTACGGCGGCGAAATGAAGGATATAGTGGAATGTGTCACCTATATAGACGAAACCGGAAAAATACGCAGAGCAGATAGATCACAGCTTGATTTTTCCTACCGACACAGTTTTTTTTGCGATAAAAAATACATTATAACCGATATAGCGATAAAGCTCAGCAAAGGCGACAAACAGTCTATTAACGCCAAAATGCAGGAGCTTATGGCAAGACGCAAAGAAAAACAGCCCCTGGAGTATCCCAGCGCAGGCAGCACCTTTAAGCGTCCCGAGGGGGATTTTGCCGGCAGACTTATAGAAGAAGCGGGCTTAAAGGGTTTTTCCGTAGGCGGGGCACAGGTCAGCGAAAAGCATTGCGGCTTTGTGATAAACAAGGGCAGCGCTGATTTTTGCGATGTAAAGGCAGTTATAGAAAGGGTCAGGGAAAAGGTAAAGGAAGTCTCGGGAAGAGAATTGGAGTGCGAGGTAATAATTTGGGAGTAATAAAGGGAGTGTAAGCTTTGGAATTTGTAATTATAACGGGTCAGTCAGGCTCCGGAAAATCCCAGACAGTTAATGTTTTGGAGGATGCGGGATTTTTTTGCATAGACAATATGCCGCCTCAGCTTATACCCAAGTTTGCCGAGATGTGCAGGGAAAACGGATCCATCGATAAGATTGCCATAGTTACCGACATAAGAGGCGGTTCGATGTTTCTTGATTTGCAGGACAATATTCGCAATCTTAAGGAGGACGGAATAGAAGCAAAGATCCTGTTTGTCAGCGCCGAGCATGATGAGATAAGGCGCAGATACAAGGAAACAAGGCGTAAGCATCCTCTTTTGGACGTTGCCGAGGGGAATATCGACAAGGCGATAGACGCCGAGTATGATATATTGACGCCGATAAGGCTTGCGGCGGACTATTATATCGACACCACTCACATGACTACCAATAATTTAAGGGAAGCGGTGCGCAATCTTTTTGTGGAGAATGTTTCCGATACGCTTCTTATAAGCTGCGTAAGCTTTGGCTTTATGCACGGAATACCTGCGGAGTCGGATTTGGTTTTTGATGTTCGTTGTATGCCCAATCCTTATCATGTTCCCGAATTGAGGGAATTTACGGGCTTGGATCAATGCGTGCAGGATTTTGTCATGAGCTTTGAGGTCTCCAGAGAAATGAGGACCAAAATGTTTGATATGATAGATTTCCTTTTGCCTCAATATATTGCCGAGGGTAAAAGCCAGCTTAATATAGCTGTGGGCTGCACCGGCGGAAGACACCGCAGCGTTACCTATGCGGAGCAGCTCTATTCACATCTTAAGGAAAAGGGATATAAGGTGAGAATACTTCACAGGGACGTAAGCAAGGGAAAAAAATAGACCTACTCGGAAACCGAAGAAGTGCCGTAGGCACAGCAATTTTGCCGTAAGGCGAAGTCCGATTTCCGCAGGAATACTTATAGTATTTAAGCTTTTTCAAAGCCGCACAGGAAAACGGACAAAGCATTACGGCAAAAGGGCAAGTCAGACGGTGCTTCGTAAGTTTACGAGGAGGTCTGATAATGGTGGAGAAGCTATGTCATTCACAACCGACGTTAAAAATGAGCTTTGCAGCTGTGAGCTTTCAAAAAAGCAGGAAAAAATTTTCTTTTACGGCTTTACCTACTGTTTAAAGCAGCGGGAATATTTTACGGAAAGCGAGGCTGTAAAGGAGATAATTAGGCATATCGGCGGCGACAAAATTTCCGTGCTGCCGCATAAAAGGCGCAGCCGCAGCGGCTTTCTTATAGATTTAAGCTCTGTTGAGGCGGACGAAAGCGATCAAATCAACGCCAAGCTTGTTGACGGCAGAGATGAAAATACCGGACTTTTTTTAAGAGGCGCTTTTATTTCCTGCGGCGTGGTATCCGATCCCAATAAGGAATATCATTTGGAATTTTCCGTGGGAAGCGAAGAAAAAAGCAAAAACCTTTGCCGATTGATAAACGAAAGCGGTATGAAAATCAAGATCTCATGCCGCAGGGGGAAATATATTCTCTATACCAAGGACAGCGAGGCGGTAAGCGATATTTTAACTTACATGGGCGCAATGATCTGTTCCATGGAGATCATGAATGCAAAAATTTTTAAAGGAGTAAGGAACAACGTAAACCGAGCGGTAAACTGCGAATCCGCCAATATTGACAAAACCGTCGCCGCCAGCAGAAAACAGGCGGAGGACATAGAATACATCGCTGCCGCAAAGGGACTGGGCATGCTTACCGAGGATCTGAGACAGATCGCAGAGCTTAGGCGGGATAATTTGGAGCTGTCCTTAAGTGAGATAGGAAAGCTGTTGGATCCCGAGATCAGCCGAAGCGCAGTGTACAGAAGAATGAAAAGAATAGGCGAGATTGCCGACAGCTTAAAAACAAAAAAAGATGACCGATAATAGGCAGCAGCGCAAAAGAGCTTTTGACTTTGCGGTGTTGCCTGCAATTTTATTTATACCGTTTTTGCATTATGCATAAATTAAGGAAGAAAGGGGGAAGATTATGACCGACTTTGTGCACCTTCATGTACACACCGAATACAGCCTGTTGGACGGTGTTTGCCGTATTAAAGGACTTGCCGAAAGGCTAAAGGAGCTTGGGCAAACCGCATGCGCCATTACAGACCACGGCGTTATGTACGGCTGCATTGATTTTTACCGCACTATGAAGGAAGCGGGGATTAAACCGATATTAGGCTGTGAGACTTATGTAGCTCCGCGGACACGCTTTGACAAGGAGGCAAAAATCGACAGCTCCCCCTATCATCTGATTTTGCTTTGTGAGAACAATATCGGTTATCAAAACTTGGTTAAGCTCATTTCCGACGCAAATATAAACGGATTTTACAATAAGCCCCGCTGCGACAGGGAATCTTTGAAAAAATACCATGAGGGACTTATCTGTCTTTCCGCCTGCTTGTCGGGAGAGGTGGCAAGACGTCTTTTGGAAGACGATTATGAAGCGGCGAAAAAGGCGGCGTTGGATTATCGTGAAATTTTTGGGGAAAACAACTATTTTCTCGAAATACAGGATCACGGCTTAAGCGGACAGGAGAAGATCAATCCCATGCTGTACAAGCTGTCAAGGGAAACGGGGATTCCTCTCGTTGCCACCAATGACGCTCACTATCTCACCGAGGATAGCTCCGAGATACAGCGTGTTCTTACCGCAATTTCCACCAATACCACAATCAGCGAAAAAAATCCTCTTAATTTTAACACCAAGGAGCTCTATATAAAGTCGGGAGACCAAATGGCAGCGCTGTTTGACAGGGAGGCGGTGGCAAATACCGTAAAAATTGCGGAACGGTGCAGTGTGGAAATAGAGTTCGGAGAAATCAAGCTCCCCAAATATACGATCGAAGGCGTTGAGGATAACAGCGAATATTTTAAGAGAGCCGTTTGGGAGGGCTTAAAGGAAAGATACGGCGCTGCTGTGCCGCAAAACGCAGTCGAAAGAGCAAAGCATGAGCTGGATATTATAATAAAAATGGGTTATGTGGACTATTTTCTGATAGTCGCAGACTTTATTGCTTATGCCCGCAGCAAGGATATTCCCGTAGGTCCAGGCAGAGGCTCGGGCGTTGGCAGTATTTGTGCCTATGCAATGAAAATAACCGGCATAGATCCGTTGAAATATAACCTCCTGTTTGAGCGCTTTTTAAATCCGGAGCGTGTTACCATGCCTGATTTTGACGTGGATTTTTGCTATATAAGACGTCAGGAGGTTATCGATTATGTATCGAGGAAATATGGCGAGGATCACGTTTCCCAAATTATCACCTTCGGTACAATGGCGGCAAAGGCGGCGATCCGCGACGTAGGCAGAGCAATGGGAATGCCGTACGCAAAGGTGGACTCCGTGGCAAAAATGATACCGTTTAGTTTAAATCCGTCTATAGAGCGTTCGCTCAAGGAGGAAAAGGATTTAGCGGAAGCGGTAAGAAAGGATCCTGAAATTGAAAGGCTGATAAATACCGCCGTAAAATTGGAGGGAATGCCGCGCCATGCTTCAATGCACGCAGCGGGCGTGGTTATCGCCCCAAAGGCTGTAACCGAATACGTTCCCGTTCAAAAATCCGACAGCTATGTTGTCACTCAGTACCCGATGGGTACATTGGAACAGCTTGGCTTGCTTAAAATGGATTTCTTGGGATTAAGGTATCTTACGGTGATCCATGACTGCGAAAAGCTGGTGTGCGAAAGCGTCCCGGATTTTGATATAAACAGTATAGACCAAGAGGACAAGAGCGTTTTTTCAATGCTTACGGCAGGACAAACCGCAGGCGTTTTTCAGTTTGAAAGCGGCGGTATGACTTCCGTGCTTTCAAGACTAAAGCCCACCTCCATAGAGGATATGATAGCGGTAATATCTCTTTACCGCCCGGGTCCGATGCAGTCTATTCCCACTTATATAGAAAACAGGCACAACCCGAACAAGATCACCTATAAGCATCCCTTGCTGAAGGAAATCCTTGAAGTGACATACGGCTGTATAGTGTATCAGGAGCAGGTAATGCAGATATGCCGTACCGTCGGCGGATATTCCTTTGGCAGATCCGACCTGGTTCGCCGCGCCATGGCAAAGAAGAAGCATGAGGTAATGGAAAACGAGCGCAACGCTTTTATTTACGGTACGCAAACCAACTGCGGCGCAGTAAAAAACGGCGTCAGTGCGGAAATTGCCAACGAAATATTTGACGAAATGTCAACCTTTGCCTCCTATGCCTTCAACAAAAGCCATGCGGCTGCCTATGCATGGCTCGCTTATCAAACGGCTTATCTCCGATGTCATTATTATAAGGAGTATATGATCGCATTGATGACCAGCGTTATGGATAATGCGGGCAAGCTGAACGAATATGTTACCGATTTGGAAAAGCACGGAGTAAAGCTCCTTCCCCCCGACGTCAACAGCAGCTGCTCGGGTTTTTCCATAGAGGGAAAGGAAATACGATACGGACTGCTTGCCATCAAAAATTTAGGCAAAGGGGTTATCGATGCTATAGTTAAAGGCAGAGAGAAGGGAAAATATATAAATCTCTACGATTTTTGCTCAAGACTGTCCGATTCGGACTTGAACAAGAGATCGGTGGAGGCGCTTATTAAATCCGGAGCTTTGGACAGCCTGGGACACAACCGCCGTACAATGTTTGTGAATTACGAAAGTATAATGTCGGGACTTTCCGCTCACAAAAACAGGAATATTGACGGGCAAATCGATATGTTTAATTTGGGCGAAAGCGTCAAAACCGCTTCCTCCGCCGACTATGAAATGGAGGAAAAGCAGGAGTTCAGCCATAGCCAGCTGCTTCAAATGGAAAAGGAAAGCGCCGGCTTTTATATAACGGGTCACCCCCTCGACCCTTATGAGGGACTGATAAAAAAATTAGGCTGTAAAAATATTTTTACAATCATAAATTCAGCCAAGGATAATTTAAACGGCTTTAAGCAAGGGCAAAAGCAGCCGCTTGTAGCCATGCTGGCGTCTAAAAGACCTCATCAGCAAAAAAACGGAAAGGCGATGTGCTTTGCGGAATTTGAGGACAAAAGCGGCATAATCGAAGCGGTGATTTTCAATGATGTGTATGAAAAGGTATCTCACAGTCTTATCGAGGGCAAAATTTTCAAAATAACCGCTTCTATCTCTTCGGATACATTAAGGGAGGAAGAAAACCCGAAGCTTATTGTGAACTCCATAGAAGCGGCAAGAGAACCTGCGGAAACGGAAAAGACGGCCTCTCCTCGGGATAACAGAACCCTTTATATCAAGCTGAGCTCAATGGAAACAGATTGTCTTGGCGAGATTTACAATATTTTGTGGAAAAATCAGGGTGAAGCTAAGGTAAAGCTTTGCTTTGAGGATACAAGAAAGGTGACCCGTCCCAAGGGTATAGAAGGGGTAAAAATTGCAAAAGAATTAATGAAAAAATTGGAGGAAATTTGTGGAAAAGGTAATATTATTTTAAAATAATTACAAAAAAACCGAAAAAACTATTGACGATTTAGTTTAATAAGTGTACAATAGAATAGGTTAAAAATTAATTTCCTAAAATTGCTTTTTAGGTTGTTATTGCATGATAAAATTTGAAAGGACATAAAAGACTATGAAAAAAATAGGCGTACTTACCAGCGGCGGCGATGCTCCGGGAATGAATGCCGCAATCAGAGCTGTTGTCCGTGCGGGAATTGCCAAGGGTATGGAAGTAATGGGCATATACAGAGGCTACAACGGACTTATTAACGGCGATATTAAGGAGCTGAAGGTAAGAAGTGTTTCCGACACCATTCAGCACGGCGGCACCATGCTCTACACTGCCCGCTGTAAGGAATTTCGCTTTGAGGAAGGGCTTCAAAAGGCTAAAAAGACCTGCCTTGATCACGGGATCGAGGGAATAGTAGTAATAGGCGGAGACGGTTCCTTCAGAGGTGCAGCCGATCTTTCCGCAAGAGGGATCCCTTGTGTGGGCATACCCGGCACGATCGACAACGACATTGCAATGAGTGAATATACTATCGGTTATGATACTGCCATGAACACTGCCATGGAATTGGTGGATAAGCTTCGCGACACCTCACAGTCGCATGACCGCTGCTCCGTCGTGGAGGTAATGGGCAGAAATGCGGGATATATTGCCGTAAACACGGGTATTGCCTGCGGTGCGACCTGCATTATCGTTCCCGAGGTATCTTGGTCGATCGAAGCGGTTTGCGAAAAGATCAAGAAAACCCGCGAAACGGGAAAGCATCATTTTATAGTTGTCGTTTCCGAGGGCGTTGGCAATTCCTCCGAAATAGCAAAGCAGATCGAGCATATTACGGGAGTGGAAAGCCGCGCAACTATTTTGGGACACGTACAAAGAGGCGGTTCTCCTACGATCCGCGACAGAGTTGCCGCCAGCGAGCTCGGTTATTATGCGGTGCAGCTTTTGTCTGAGGGCAAGGGAAACCGTGTGGTCGGTATTCAGAAAAACGAAATTGTTGATTATGACATTCAAGACGCTCTTTCCATGAAAAAGCCTTTTGAATCCGAGCTTTACAGAATTGCCGATGAGATCAGCTTCTAAAATGTTACATCAATAGACTAATCATAACCGTAAAATTGCTGTACGGTTTCGGCGGCTTATTTAAGCTGCCGCTTTAAACAGAGTAGAAAATCGAGCGTTAAGTGCTTTGGAGACGGAGAGTTGCTCCAAAGACGAAAAGCGCAGCTGCTTCACAATGTGAAGAAATAAACGCTTGCGGTTCGGTTTTCGCATCTCGCTGTGCATAAAATTTAATAGGTAGTATCAACAACCATACTTACCGCTTTTTATGTATTGGCACAGACAGGTACTTTGTACCGCCGAAAAGGAGGATAAGTATGGTTGTTTTTAACAGCTTCAAGCGTTCTCTCGGAGAATTGCGCAATATCCGATGTTTAGCTGTTGTAGGCGTATTTATAGCAATATTTGTAGTATTGGACGGATTTTGTTCGGTCAGGATAGGGGATTTTCTTAAAATTAACTTTGCGTACTTGGCGCTTGCGGTGATAGGTATGCTTTTCGGACCGACGGTGGGCTTGATCTCGGGCTTTGCATGCGACCTTGTTGGTTATTTTGTCAATCCCGTAGGCGCTTTCATTCCATGGTTCGCTCTTATTACCGCTTTGGAGGGAATGATCTACGGCTTATTTTTATATGATTTTGTGCCCTGCAAAATCGACGGTTCTAAAAGCTTTAAGCAATATATGGCGCAGTATGGAAAGCTTTTTTTTGCAAGAGCGATTGTGGTGCTTATATGCAACCTGCTGCTTAATACCTTGGCGCTTTACAGCTGTGGCTTTATCGGCAATACGGGTGAGGGCTTTTGGACATTGGTGGGGGCAAGAATAGGCACAAACGCTGTGGGTCTTGCCATAGCCTTTGTCATAATGCCTATGGTTTTAGCTCCCGTGAGAATAGCCTACGGCAAATTTTTGTCAGGCGGCCGTGCAAGATAACATAATTTATATTGTATCAACCCGAAAAAGTGCGAAGGCTGAAAAAGAAAGGATAATTAAAATGATAAATTTAGGCTTTTTAGGTACAGGCAATATGGGCAGAGCCATAATTAAAGGCATTGCCGCCGCCAAAGAAAAAAACGCAGGAAAATTGGGAGGCTGTGATGTAAGCCTTTTCGCATATGACAAAGACAGCGAAAAGCTTTCAGCACTAAAAAAATACGGAGTGACCCCCTGCGTCAATGAACAGGATCTGGGAAGCAAGTGCGGCTATATCCTTTTGGCGGTAAAGCCGCAGGCTTTAGGCAGCGTACTTTCCGCATTAAAGCCCTCGGTAACCGAAAATCATGTATTTATCAGCATTTGTGCGGGAATATCGGCGGAATTTATTAAGGAGCATACCGTTTCCGAAGTAAGAACCGCTATAGTAATGCCAAATACTCCCGCAATGCTGGGACTTGGCGCAAGCGCTATTGCAAGAGACGGTGTTATAAGCGACGATGAATTTGATTTTGCCAAATCTGTCATTGCAAGCTGCGGCTTGGTAAGAGAGATCCCGATGGATAAAATGAAGGAGATAATCTGCATAAACGGCAGCTCCCCCGCCTTTATCTATCTTTTTGCAAAAGGCTTTGTTGACTATGCAAAAGAGGTGGGAATTGACGAAGTGACAGCCTTGGAGCTGTTTGCTCAGTCCTTGGTTGGCAGCGCCAAAATGCTCACTGACAGCGGAATGACCGTGGAGCAGCTTATCAAGCAGGTAAGCTCTCCCGGCGGCACAACTATTGCAGGACTTGACAAGCTTTATGAGGGCAAGCTTGAGGAAACCGTCAATAAGGCTTGCAAAGCCTGCACCGACAGAGCTTACGAATTAGCAAAAAATTAAAAGGAGCGCAAAATGGGCATTTTTAAGAAAAAGGAGAACAGACCTCAACAGAAGCAGGCTACCTTGACCGTATATGCCAATCTTAAAGGCTATGGTGATATTCCCGATATTATGGCGGGTATATTACAAAATACTGCTGCTGCTCAAAAACTCACCTCGGACGGGGTGGAGTTTGTCTTACAGGACGGCTCCAAGATCGTTTTTCATTTTATGGTTCGGACTCAAATTCCCGCTCATATTACAGGCATGGAGGCTTTCTTTTTAAAAGCGCCTGTTGCTGATGAAGAGCTGAAAAAATCTCTTGTTCAGCAAATGATATATTTTAATTCCGTGATCGGAATAGAGTTTACCGTAGATGACAATAAAGACCGCACGGAATATCTGCTTGTAGCAATTTATATGTTAGCAGCGAAAATAGAAGGCTTTGTACTTCACCCAAATATGTGCTTGTACTGTTCGGACAGAAGGCTTTTGATTTCAGCCGACGGAAAAACGGATTTTACCGAATACACTCCCAAAGGGGACAGCACCTTTCTTGACAAGGATATTCCCGAGGAGCAAGCTGATATTGACCGCCGCCTGCGCTCTATCGAAAAATGCAAGCAAATGGGACTTCCCGTTATGGAATCCTTAAAGGCTTCGGTTTATGAATCGGAGTGTGTTATTCCTTCAAAAGAAAATATTGTTCACAGGCTTGCCTGTATTTTTGCCGCCGCCGTATGCTCGGAGGCTTGTAACTACGAGCCTGAAAAAGCCGAGGATATGATTAAGGGAATGTTATCCGATTTGGAGGACAAATACTCTGTTTCAAAATATTATTCCGCTGAAGAAATGGAGTACGCTCAAGATCCCTTAAATTATCCCGATTTGCACCCAAAATTCGGCTGGAGGTACGAGTGCTGTGCGGTTCTTTTATGGGCGCTAAGCTTATGGGAATTGGGTGAACCCACAAAAATATGCGATGCGGGAGAGATCGGCAAAATAATTTGGAACAACGATTTCGACAGCTTATGCGAGAGATCCGAGCTTAAATCCAAGGAAGAAATTCTCGATATGCAGGATCTGATGCTTCGTTACGACTGGGCGTGCGTTGATGCAAGGATAAACGGTCGGGAAATGAATATCGTTGACGAGGAAATCGTATACGAATGGCATTATGCCTTAAATTGGCTCACCAATGCCAATTATACTTCCGATTGGGACATTATACGAGCAGATACTTGATAACACTTTGATTCGGTTTATTGAAAAAGTTAAGTTTTATACTGTTTTCGCCAAGATCTTTGATTTTGGCTGCCGACTGAAAGTCAGCTTTAAAATTATAGACGAAATTTATATTTTAAACGGAAATTAGTATTATAGGTTTCGGAATGAAGGGAGCTTGGGGTGAAAACCGTCGGTTCCCTCTCTTGTTTTGTGAGACATAGTATCATTGCTTGAATTTTACGGATTAGCGAGGTATCGTCAATGTGGAAATATATTAAAAGGTATTTATTGTTTGCCGTTATAGCTGCACTGTTTATGGTAGGCGAAGTGATGATGGACTTGGCTCAGCCGCAGCTTATGAGCCGAATCGTGGACGACGGCGTATTGGGACTTAACAGTAATGGGAACGGCGATATGGCCGTGATATGGAGCGTCGGGCTTAAAATGATATTGCTTGCACTGCTCGGGGGCGTCTGCGGTTCTATGAACAATGTGTTTGTTCATTTGTCGGCACAGAATATCGGAAACGAAATGCGCAAGGACTGTTTTCGGAGAATCATGTCGTTTTCGTTTCCGCAGTTGGACAAATTCGGCACGGGTTCTGTTGTGACGAGAGTTACAAATGACATAACGCAGGTGCAGAATTTTGTTTCCCAATTTGTTCGCGGAATGATACGCACGACGTTTTTGACCTTTGGAAGTATGTACTTTATGTTTCAGCTGAATACATCGTTCGGGCTTACGGTATTGTGTGCATTTCCGTTTGTGGTGGGAATTATGGCGTTTTGCCTGACAAAGGCAAGCCCTCTGTTTTCAAGGCTGCAAGGTCAACTTGACTTAATTAATTCAATAATGCAGGAGGATATATCGGGGATACGCATTATCAAAGCGTGCGTTCGAGAAATATACGAAAAAGCCCGCTTTGGGAAGGCCAATGGCGAGTTGATAAAAACGCAATTAAAGGTGCTGACGATATTTGCATTTATGAATCCCTTGATAAATGCGCTGATGTACCTTGTGATCGCACTGGTGATCTTCGCAGGCTCGTCTCGGGCGGCGGCGGGCGCCGTAACTCCCGGAGATATAATGGCGGCAGTCACCTATACCACGCAGATGCTTCACGGTATTTTGATGCTGGTCATGCTGTTCCAGAACATTTCGAGAGGATATGCGTCGTGGAAGCGGGTTAAGGAGATTTTGAACACCGAACCGGAGCTGAAGGACGGCGCTTTTGACGGCAGGACAAGTCATGCGGGAACGGTCGAGTTTAAAAACGTGTCCTTCGCTTATCCCAATTCCGGCGGAAAAACGGTCTTGAAAAATATAGAACTGAAAATAAACTGCGGGGAGACCGTGGCTATCATGGGCGCTACCGGCTGCGGAAAAACAACTCTTGTTGGTCTTATACCCCGTTTTTACGACGTGACCTCGGGAAGCGTTTTGGTGGACGGCGTGGACGTGC
>JAMPBF010000129.1 GCA_023666805.1 Bacillota bacterium | reverse complement strand
CGGCAGCGCCTTTCCCGACAGCAGGATCTTTACGGAGGAAATAAAACAGGGCTATGACTACGATGCACCCTGTTTTTTTATTTCCCTTGAGGAGGTCAGGGAAACGCTGTTTTTGGGAAGCAGATACCTTTCGGAAAACCGATTCCGCATAAGGCTCATGCCTCAAAGCTCCTGCGATAAAAACAAGGAGTGCGAGCAGGTGGCTCAGAGGCTTTTTGAGGCGTTAAGGTGGATAAAGGGGATCGAAGGGGAAAGAGAGCTTTTGATGGGGCGAAAAATGAGCTTTGAAATTAAGGAGGGCAGCCTTTATTTTTATGTGAATTATGATTTTTACATTTATAAAACAGAGGAAAAGCCTCTTATGGAGGAGCTGAGAATAAACGCTCCGAAATCGATCCGAAAAAAATAAATGAAAGGACAGGTAAAGAAACAATGGCATTAGGCGGAGGAACATTTACGGTACAAAACAAGGAGCTGCCCGGCGCATACATAAACTTTGTGTCGGCGGCAAACGCAAACGCAGCGCTTTCCGACAGGGGCATTGCCACGATGCCCCTGGAGCTTGACTGGGGCAGGGACGGGGAGGTCTTTGAGGTGACTAGCGGCGATTTTCAGAAAAACAGCCTGAAAATTTTCGGCTACGAATACACCAGCCCTAAGCTTAAGGGGCTTAGAGATCTGTTTTTGAATGCGAAAACACTGTACGCCTACAAGCTTACAAGCAGCGGGAAAAAGGCGGCTAACGAGCTTGCGGAGGCGGTTTGCTGCGGCGTTCGGGGCAACGACATCAAGATCGTCGTTCAGGCAAACGCCGACGACGGGACAATGTTCGATGTGAAAACCCTTGTTGATACGGCGGTTGTGGACGAACAGACGGTCAGATCTGCCGCCGACTTGGCGGACAACGATTTTGTGAAATTCAAGAGCACTGCGGAGCTGGCATTAACTGCGGGCTCTCCTCTTGCGGGCGGTGAGAACGGGGAGGTGAACGGGGCGGCTTATCAGGCTTATTTGGACAAGATAGAAGCCTATACCTTTAACACCATGGGCGCAGCGGTGACGGACGAGACGGTCAAGGGTCTGTTCAATTCCTTTGTAAAGCGCATGAGAGACGAGATCGGCGTTAAATTTCAGCTGGTGCTTTACCGCTGTTCGGCGGATTATTACGGCACTGTCAGTGTGAAAAACAAGGCGCTTGACGAGGACGGCAGCGAGGCTTCCCTTGTATACTGGGTAACGGGAGCCTCCGCAGGCTGCGAGGTGAACAGGAGCAACCAGAACAAGATATATAACGGTGAATTTAAGGTCGATACCGACTACACCCAAAACGAGCTGAAAAAGGCGATTTCCTCGGGAGAATTTGTTTTTCACCGAGTAGGGGAAAGCGTCAGAGTATTGGAGGACATAAATACCATGATAACCGTTTCCGATACTCAGGGCGATATTTTCAAGGACAATCAGACGGTGCGGGTCATGGATCAGATCGCCAACGATATTGCGGTAATATTCAACACCAAGTATCTGGGCACGGTGCCCAACGACAAGGCGGGACGGGTATCCCTGTGGTCGGACATTGTAAAGCACCACAAGCAGCTTCAGGACATCAGAGCCATTGAGGATTTTTCCGAAAAGGACGTGACCGTGGCTCAGGGAGATACAAAAAAATCAGTAGTGGTAACCGATTGCGTAACGGCGGTGAATGCGATGAGCAAGCTTTACATGACCGTTACCGTCGCTTAAGGGAGGTAAGCTTATGGCAGGAAATTTGGTAATGAAGGCAAAGGATACGGTTTTCGCCGCTCTTGCGGAGTGCTTTGTAACCATTGAGGGCAGGCGCTACAACTTTATGCAGGCGATAAACCTTGAAGCAAAGCTTGAAAAAAACAAGACAAAAGTACCCATTTTGGGAAAAACGGGAAAGGGCAACAAAGCCAGCGGCTGGAAGGGGACGGGCACAGCCACCTTCCACTACAACACCTCGGTTTTCAGGGAGCTTTTGGCAAGATACAAGGAAACGGGAGAGGACGTTTACTTTGAGATCCAAGTGAGCAACGAGGACCCCACCTCCAATGCGGGCAGGCAGACGGTAATTCTTATGGACTGCAACGTGGACGGCGGCGTTTTGGCAAAGTTTGACGCCAACGGCGAATATCTCGACGAAAAGATGAGCTTTACATTTGAAGATTTCGCCGTCCCCGAGGTCTTTAACGAGCTGGAAGGCTTCGGAGCATAATCCGAAAACGGGAAAGGAGAAAGCGAATGTCACAATTTTCAATGTTTATGCGGCAAAACAAAAAGCCCAAGGAGAATGCGTTTTATGCGGCGACAGCCTCTCTCTGCGACGAAAAGGGCAGCCCCTTGATATGGGAGCTTCGGCAGATCACCTCCAAGGAAAACGAGGAGCTGAGAGACAGCTGCGTGGCCGAAAGAACCGAGGGAAGAAGCACGGTGCAAAGGCTCAAAACGGCTGAGTATATAGCCAAGGTGATAGCAGCCTCGGTGGTAAAGCCGGATCTGTACAATGCGGAGCTTCAGGACAGCTACGGGGTGAAAACCCCCGTAGAGCTGCTGTACGCCTTAGTGGACGACCCGGGAGAATACGGAAGGCTGGCGGCGTTTGTACAGCGTCTTCAGGGCTTTGAGACGTTAGAGGAAAAGGCGGAACAGGCAAAAAACTGATCGAGGAAGGGGACAGCGAGGCAAATTACGCCTGCTATGCCCTTCACAAGCTTAAAATTTTGCCTTCGGTCTTTTTGAATATGGAGGAAAACGAAAAGGCCTTTGTGATAGCCTGCATAAAGTACCGTCTGGAGCAGGAGAAAAAAGAGACGGAGGAAGGAGAGGATCACATTGATTGATATGGGGAGCGAACTTGTAATGCCCTTTTACAGGCTTTGCTGTGACTACGGCTTCGGCGCTTGGGCGGACGGCTTTCCCGATTTTGCAGGCTTCGGGTATCGCAGAAAAAGAAGCAAGCGGAGTGAAAACGGCGGTAAAAACGCCGTTTCGCTTGTTTTAACGGAGGCGGACGGGCTTGGGGCTTTTAATCAAGCCGCATATTGCAGTATTTTGGACGCTCTTTCCTCGGAAAAGATCGGGGGAGCGCCGATGTATTCGGCATATTCGGGTTACTCGGCATATTCGGCGGGCAGCAGGGTAAGCCGTTTCGGCGCTGCGGGCGAAGGCGTCGGCGAAAATGCTTATGAAGCGTTTAGCCGAGAGCTTCCGAGAAATTCCGACGAAGGTATTCCGCCGGGCTTTAGGGAAAACCTTGGGCGCAGCTTTGCCGAAAGCATTTTCACGGGCTTTGGCAAAAGAACGTCAACGGACTTTGGCGAAAGAGAGACAGCGGACTTTAACAAAGGCGCTTCGGGATATATCAGCGAAAATATTTCCGAAAAAGCCCTTCCCTTTCTTTGGAGGCTCGCTTCTAAGAGCGTTGGGGAAGGCTTGACCGAGGATTACATTTTTGACGGCGGGCAAGGAGACTTGGCAAGCGGATATGCGAAGACGGCAAAAAGCTTTTTACAGGCGGAAGGGGGGTTGATGAAAGCCGTCGGTTATCCGTATGCGGACTTTGCCGCCTTAGACGGAAAAACAGACGTTGCGGGCGTTTTTGCGGAAAGGTTGGGAAAATATCCCAAGCTGCCGCAAAATAACGGCGTTCAAAACGCTGCGGGGCTTTTGCGGCGGAGCTGCGTCTTAGCGGATATTGACGGCGGCTTTGAGAAGGGGTTTTCGGAAGCGGAGAAAAATTACCGCAGCCATGCCGTTTCACGGGAAAGAAGCGCCGCCGACTTTGGGGACGTTTTAAGCGGGAGCGGTATTTTTTCGGGCTTTGAGGCAGGCTTGTCAAGCGGGCTTTATGATTTCGGCGAGGATCTTTTTTATGCGATCACGAACGGCGGTGCAAGCCTTTTCGGGGCAGCCGACGAGGTAAGCTTTAGGGCAGATGCGGGAAAAAGCCGCCAAAAAATCCTGCCGATCGATTTCACGAAAAAGTACAAGGGATCCGTGCCGACGGATTTTGCCCGAGCTTCGGGAAGCGGTCGGCAGAAAAGCTTAGAGCGGCAAAATGCGGATACCTCGGGCTTGGAGAAATTCGCCGACGAGGTCATGAGACGGCGGCAGAAGGACGCCGAAATCGATTTGGACAGAATAATCGACAGCCTGTCCCTTGCCTTGGGGGAGGCGGCGGAAAATTCCTGCGAGGGGGTTCATTTATGACAAGAAAGGAGAAGCTTTTATGAGCAACAAGGGGTACGACTGCTACCTTGACAAATGCCTTTTGCCCGTTGCGCCGAAGCAGCTTCAGATAAGCGGGAGCAGCGGCAACAGAACGGTTTCTCTTATAAACGGAGAGCAGATAAATATCCTTAAAAAGGGCGAGCTTTCACAGATAGACTTTACCTGCCTTATCCCGCAGGTAAGCTATCCCTTCGGGAAGGAGTTCCGAGGGGGAGGCTATTATCTCGATTATTTCGAGAGCCTGAGAAAAAGCGGAAGACCATTTCAGTTTATAGTATACCGAGAAACGCCGGGAGGAAAAAGACTTTTTAACAGCAACATCACCGTGTCCTTAGAGGATTACGAGGCTGTGGAGGAGGCGGAAAACGGCTTTGACATAACCGTGAAGATCACCTTGAAGCAGTATTGGTACCGCAGCACTGCCGTGTTGGCGGTAAACGGCGGAGTTAAGGAGCAGAGGGCGGATTCCACCGTGCAGGCGGAAAAGCCCGTAACGATCGGCTGCAGCGCGATAGTGAACGGCAGGCTTTACGGCACCAGCTACGGCGACGCTCCGGGGCAAACCAGAACGAATTACAGAGGGAAAATAAACTTTATAAATCTTAAGGGCTCCCACCCGTATCATGTAACAACACCCGAGGGCTTGTGGCAGGGGTGGGTCGCCAAGGAGTGCGTTAGGGCTGTAAGCTGATTTACGGAAGGGAGGCGATAATATGGAGCCCACGATCACGGTGACCACCGCCGAAAAAACCTTTATACCCTTGGTCACAGCCCCTGCACAGTGGACAACGGTGCGCAGGGGAAGTCCGGGAAGGCTGACCTTCTCCATGCTTTGGGACGAAAGGGGGGAGATGACGGAGGGAGCGGCAGTAAGACTTTCGGCGGAGGGCAGGGACTTATTTTTCGGCTACGTTTTTTCCGTTGAAAAAAATAAGGAGAGCCTTTTTGTGACCTGCTACGATCAAATACGCTACCTGAAAAACAAGGATACCTATATTTACGAAAACAAGACGGCGGCTCAGCTGCTTCGCATGATAGCCGCAGATTTCGGGCTTAAAACGGGGGAGATCTCGGACACGAATTATCAAATACCCTACCGCATAGAGGAGAACACAACGCTTTTGGATATGATAGAAAACGCCTTGGACATAACCTGTCAAAACACGGGGGAGAGCTATGTTCTGTTTGACGGGAGCGGCGGACTTTGCCTTAAAAATATAAAGGAAATGCGGGTAAAAAGGGGGGCGGGCTATCTTGTCCTCGACGAAGGGTCGGGGGAGGACTACCGTTTTTCCTCTTCCATTGACAAGGGCTGCTACAATCAGATAAAGCTTTCCGCAAACAGCGCAAAAAACGGGCGGCGGGACGTTTATATGCTGAGGGACGGTGTAAATGCGGGGCGGTGGGGCGTGCTGCAATACTACGGCGAGCTTAAGGAGGAGGAAAACGGTCGGGCTAAGGCGGAAACGCTGTTGAAGCTTTATAACGGAAAGCACAGAGGCTTAAAGCTTACGGGAGTATTCGGAGCTGCCGAGGTGAGGGCGGGGAGCGTTATTGTGGTGCGGCTGGATCTGGGCAGCGAAAAGCTGAACCGCTTTATGACCGTGGAAAGGGCGGTGCATAAATTTGGCGGCGGAGAATATTTTATGGATCTCACCTTGACCGACGGGGATTTTTCGGCATAGGAAAGGAGGAAAAATGGCGGAGGCAGCCGAGCTTTTAAAAATAATCAAAGCCGCAGCCGCTTCGGCGGTGAGTGCGGAAAAGCCCGCCGAGCTCTGCTTCGGCACAGTAACAAGCACAGCTCCGCTGAAGATAACGGTGGAGCAAAAGCTGACGCTGACGGAGAAGCAGCTTATACTGACTAAGGCGGTAACGGATCACACATTGGATATAGAGGTAAGCCACTACACGGTAAACGACGGCTTTATGAACGGCAAGCATACCCATACGGTCTGCGCCGTCACCGACAGCGGAAATTTGGACACCGTACACAAGCACGCCTATAAGGGGCGGAAAAGGGTCAGGATATACAACGGTCTGTTGGCGGGGGAAACAGTGCTTTTGCTGCGGGTCCAGGGGGGACAGCGGTTTGTGGTGTTGGACAGGCTTTGCGAGCATACCGCTGTCGGCGAATGGGTCTGATACCGATCGCAGTACTAATTTTGATCAAGGCATAAACTTTTTTGCTGTCGATCGAAAATCAGTATAAAACAAGGTGCGGACTTTTTATGCCGATCAAAAATCAGCATGACGATAATCGAAAGGGGGATGGCATGATACCTGACACGGCAAAAAATCAGCTGTCGGAGCAGAGCTTTGAGACGGGGGAGCAGCCCGCATATACCTATAAAATGAACGCCTCAAAGGAGCGGATACAAGGGTACACGGACGAGCTGGAGGCGGTGAAGCAGGCGGTTTACAAAATACTGCTGACCGAAAGATACGGATATGTAATGTACAGCGGGAATTACGGCACAGAGCTTAAGGATCTGTTCGGACAGCCGATCTCCTATGTTTGCCCCGAGCTGGAGCGGAGGATAACCGAGGCGCTGACATGGGACGACAGGATAGATTCGGTGACGGATTTTGAATTTGACCTGAGAGAAAAGGGAACGGTGGCGGCGAGCTTCAAAGTGAACAGTATTTTCGGCAGCTTCGACGCCGAAAGGGAGGTGAAAATTTAATGTTTGAAGAAAATACCTACGAAAAAATATTAGAGAGAATGTTGGAGCGAGTGCCTTCAAAATTCGACAAAAGAGAGGGCTCGGTGATATATG
This sequence comes from Bacillota bacterium, assembly GCA_023666805.1. Lineage (GTDB taxonomy): Bacteria > Bacillota > Clostridia > Oscillospirales > Ruminococcaceae > Ruminiclostridium_E. The sequence goes on along the minus strand of JAMPBF010000129.1, from coordinate 679 downwards.
ACGCACACTCTCCCGCCGCCTTGGAGCTGACATATCTCTACATAGAGCTGGAGCGGATATTGAAGGAAAGCTACGGAGACACCGCCTCAAGGGAGTTTTTGATACTCAGGTGCAGGGAAAGGGGGATAACGCCCTATCCCGCTTCCAAGGCGGTTTTAAAGGGGGAATTTGCTCCTGCGGATCTGGAGCTTTCGGGCAAGCGCTTCAATATAGATTCCGTAAACTATGTCGTTACGGAAAGGATCGCCGAGGGAGAGTATCGGGTGGAGTGCGAAACGGCGGGCACAGTGGGAAACCGACATACGGGAGAGCTGATACCGATTGATTACATCGACGGGCTGCAAGATGCAAGGCTCACCGAGATCCTGATACCCGGAGAGGACGAGGAGGACACCGAGGAGCTGCGCAAGCGGTATTTAAATTCCTTTGACGAAAGAGCCTTCGGGGGAAACGTCAGGGATTATCTGGAAAAAACCGGCGCAATTGCCGGGGTGGGAGCCGTCAAGGTGACAAGGGCGTGGAACGGCGGCTTAAGACCCGCCGACATGCTTCCCAACGAACAGGTGATGGCTTGGTACGAAAGCCAAATGTCCGACGAAGGCTTGCAGCCCGACGTAAAAAGCTGGCTCAAAACGGTCTGCTCTGCGGCGGAGCAAAAGCAGCTGACAACGGGGGGAAC
>JAMPBF010000128.1 GCA_023666805.1 Bacillota bacterium | reverse complement strand
TTTCGACAAGCTGAAGAGGGGGACAAGAACCCATGGTTCTTGTCCCCCTCTTAATTCTTGCGCTGAAAGCGCAAGCCGCTTCCCGTTAGGAATTAAATCAAACATAGGTTGAAATGCGCAGCACATAAAAGAAAGCACCTTAAAAGAGATACAAGTTTAATCAAAGTTTCTCTTAATTCCGAAAGCTGAAAGCGCAAGCCGATTCCCGTTGGGAATTAAATCAAACATAGGTTGAAATGCGCAGCACATAAAAGGAGCACGTTAAAAGAGATACAAGTTTAATCAAAGCCTCTCTTAATTCCAAAAGCTGAAAGCTCCAAAAAAGCCGTCTGCTAAAGACAAAAAGCCGTCTGCCAAAGACATAATGCCCTCCGGCAGGATAAGGCAAATCACGACACCCTATCCCCAATGTACTTTTCCAGCTGTTCAATATCTATCCTCTCCTGCTCCATGCTGTCTCTTTCGCGGACGGTTACCTTATGGTCGGTCTCGCTGTCGAAATCGTAGGTTATGCAGAAGGGAGTGCCTATTTCGTCCTGTCTGCGGTAGCGCTTGCCGATAGAGCCTGTCTCGTCGTAATCAACCATAAAGTGTTTTGCAAGCTTGTCGCTGATCTCGAGAGCGGGGGCGGAAAGCTTTTTGGATAAGGGGAGAACCGCCGCCTTAATGGGAGCGACCGCAGGGTTAAAGTGAAGCACAACTCTTGTGTCGTTCTTCTCGGCGTCTATAACCTCCTCGTCATAGGCTTCGCAGATAAGCGCCAAAACGGTTCTGTCCAAGCCGTAGGTGGACTCTATGATATAAGGTATAAATTTCTCGTTGGTTTCGGGGTCGAGATAATCCATTTTCTGTCCGCTGTATTCCTGGTGGCGGGTAAGGTCAAAATCAGTGCGGTTGTGAGTACCGTTTATTTCGCCCCAACCGAAGGGGAACAGAAACTCTATGTCACAGGCAGCCTTTGCGTAGTGAGCCAGCTTTTCGTGGTCATGATAACGCAAATGCTCCTCTTTAATGCCAAGATCCATATAGAACCGCTTACCGTACTGCTTAAAGTACTCGTACAGCTCGCCGTCCTCGCCCTCCTTGCAGAAGGTCTGAAACTCCATTTGCTCAAACTCTATGGTCCTGAAGGTAAAGTTGCCGGGTGTGATCTCGTTTCTGAACGCCTTGCCGATCTGTCCGATAGAAAAGGGCAGCTTGGCTCTCATGGTGCGCTGAACGTTCAAAAAGTTTACGTACTCGCCCTGTGCGTTTTCGGGGCGGAGATAAATAACACTTTTGCTGTCGGCGGTAACACCTCTGTAGGTCTGAAACATCAGGTTAAATTCCCGTATGCCGGTGTAATTGGATTTGCCGCACTTGGGACAGGGGATCTTATGCTCCTCGATATATCGGAACATTTCCTCTTTGGTCATAGCGTCGGGGTGAGCGTCGGGGTCAAAGCTCTCGATAAGATTATCGGCTCTGTGACGCATTTTGCACTCCTTGCAGTCCAAAAGAGGGTCGGAAAAGCTGGCAACGTGACCCGACGCCTCCCAAACTCTCGGGTGCATAAGAATATCGGCGTCCAGCTCGTAGCTGTTTCTCCTCTCCTGTATAAAACGCTTTCTCCAAGCGTCCTTGACGGTGTTTTTCAGTCTGGTGCCCAAAGGGCCGTAATCCCAAGTGTTGGCAAGACCGCCGTAAATATCGCTGCCGGGATAGATAAAGCCTCTTCCCTTGCACAAAGCAACGATTTTTTCCATTGTCTTTTCGGTGTTTTCCATTAAAATAGTCCTCTTTCTTTTGTATTTATTCAAGCCCTTGTAATTTTAAGCGTATTTTAACATATACTGCGGGAAAAAGATCCTCTGCGGGGATCTGCTCCATTTCCTCCAAAATTTCGCCGTAAACGGCGTTCCCCTCCTCCGCCGTATCGGCGCAGTACGCCTCCTTTTGGCGTTCGATCCAAGCCTTTTGGGTCTGCGCACTGCTTACAAGCTTTTGGTGCAGGGCTTCAAATTCCGAGGGGGGAGCTATCTCCGAAAATTTATCCATAACCGCTTCCGCCCTGTCGTGAGCTTCAACGATCTCCCCGTTCATTTCCTTTATCTTCTCGAAATCGCCCTCCGACGAATTTACAAGCTGATTGATCTCGTTTGTAATATCGGTGTACTCCTGCCAATATTCCGCCGTGATTCTGCCGTATTCCTCGACGGTAAGCGGTTGGGAAGCTTCGTCTGCGGGAACGGGTTCGGGAGTGGTTTGCGGTTGGGATTTTTCGGTCTGAGCAGTCTCGGTCAGTGAGCTGCTGACGGCGGGCTGCTCCGTCGGGGAATTTTCACAGCCGCACAGCAGTAAAGCCGTAATGAGCGGGAATGCCCAAAATTTATTTTTCATTTAAGCTCACCTAATATTCCATATCGTTCACCTTTTTGTACAATTCCAAATAAAGGTGAGGGAAGGTCGTATTGGGGTCGGCAGCATATACCTCTTCGGCGATCTTGTCAAAATACCGGTCGGCTTCCTCCTCGGTTTCGGCGGAAAATGCCTTTCTCCTGTATTCGTTCCAACGCTTTTCGTCTTCGATGCTTGCCCTCATATTATCGTGCAGATACTGATATTCAGCAGGAGGATTTATCTCCAGAAATTTATCGAGCGCCTCGTCCATTTTATCGCAAACGGCTTCAATATCGTCTTTTCTTTCCCGCATTTTGAAAAAGTCGTCGCCCGTTTCAACAGATATATTCAAAAAAGCAAGATACCCTTCGTCTCTGTATTCGCACCAAGCGCTGTCTATCGCCTCGGCGTATTCCTCCGGGGTAAGCCGTACCTCGGATTCGCTGCCGCAGCCGCCGATAAAAAGCATAAACGGAATGACAAGAAGCGCCAACAGTCTCTTGTGCATATATCCTCCCTAAGCTTATTCAACAGTTTGGATCCAGCCCATGGTGTCGGCGATCCTGCCCCACTGGATACCCGTCAGAGTATCGTAAAGCATTTGGCTTACATTGCCGATCTTGCCGTCGTTTACGGTCATTTCCAAATCACCGTACTTTAACTGACCGATAGGGGAAATAACTGCGGCGGTGCCTGTTCCGAAGGCTTCCTTCAGCTTGCCCTGCTCATAGGCGTCAACCAATTCGTTTATGGTTATTCTTCTTTCGTTTACGGTATAGCCCTTGGAGCGGAGCAGCTCGATGATAGACATTCTGGTGATCCCGCCCAAAATGGAACCGACCAAAGCAGGGGTAACCACCTCGTTGCCGATAATGAAGAATACGTTCATGGAGCCGACCTCTTCAATGTACTTTCTCTCCACGCCGTCAAGCCAAAGGGTCTGCACATAGCCGTCCCGCTCCGCCTCCTCCTGTCCCTTAAGGGAGATGGCGTAGTTGGCGCCCGCCTTGGTAAAGCCGGTGCCGCCTACCACTGCACGGACATATTTCTGCTCAACGTAAATTTTAACGGGCTCTATTCCGTTGGGATAGTATGCGCCTACAGGGGAAAGGATAATGGCAAAAATCAGATGCTTGGCAGGGTGTACGCCGATGTGCACGTCGTTGGCGAAGATATAGGGGCGGATATAAAGGGAGGTTCCCTCCTCGGTGGGGATCCAGTCCTCATCCACCTTAACAAGCGCTTTTATCGCCTCGATGGCAAATTCCTCGTCGATCTTTGGGATACACAGACGGTCACAGGACAAGTTCATTCTCGCCATATTCTTTTCGGGACGGAAAAGCTGTATCTTACCCTCGGAGGTACGGTATGCCTTTAAGCCCTCAAATATCTCCTGCGCATAGTGAAGCACCATGGAAGCGGGGTCGATCTCAAAGGGAGCGTAGGGCACGATTCGGGGATCATGCCAGCCCTGTCCCTCGTCGTAATTCATAATGAACATGTGGTCGGTGTAGTAATTGCCGAAGCCTAACTTCTTTTGGTCGGGCTTTTGCTTGGGGGTGGTGGTTTTTGTGATTTTGATTTCCATAATTGCTGCCTTCCTTTATTTATAATGATTTAATTTGTTAACACGCCATGCAATTTTTTCAATAGATACAGCTTAACAGGATATATTATAGCATAATGATATTATGTTTGTAAATACAGCTGCAAAAATTTTGTCATTTTTTTATATAAATATATTGATTTTTGATAAAAAATCTACTATAATGTTCGTAGCAATTCCAACGGTGAAAAAAATCCGTTAAATTTAAAAAAAATTTTTACTATGGAGATCGCAAAATGAAAAAACTTACAGTAAACGCCAACGCCCGTCTGTCAAAGGTCGATCCGAATATCTTCGGACATTTTTCGGAGCATTTGGGAAGATGTATTTACGAGGGCATATACGTGGGCGAAGGCTCCTCTATCCCCAACACGAGGGGCATAAGGAACGATGTGCGAGAAGCCTTAAGCGCACTGGAAATACCCGTTCTGCGCTGGCCCGGCGGCTGCTTTGCGGACGAATATCACTGGACCGACGGAATAGGTCCCAAGGAACAGCGCAAGAAAATGATAAACACACATTGGGGCGGAGTTACCGAGGACAACAGCTTCGGCACGCACGAGTTCTTCGACCTGTGCGGGCAGCTGGGCTGCGAGCCCTATATTGCGGGCAACTTGGGCTCGGGCACGGTACAGGAAATGTCGCAGTGGGTGGAATATATGACCTTCGGCGGAATGTCGCCAATGGCTGAGCTGCGGCGGCAAAACGGGCAGGATAAGCCCTGGAAGCTCAAATACTTCGGCATAGGAAATGAAAGCTGGGGCTGCGGCGGAAATATGCGCCCCCAATACTACGCCGATCTTTACAGACAGTATCAGACCTACTGCCGCAATTTTGACGGCAACGAGCTTTACAAGATCGCCTGCGGTCCCAACGGGGACGACTACGGCTGGACCGAGGAAATAATGAAGGTGCTGAAGCCTTGTCACACAAAGGCGATAAGCCTTCACTACTACACTATTCCCACGGGGGACTGGAACAAAAAGGGCGACGCTGTGGAATTTACCGATGAGGAATACTACAAAACGGTTAAAAACGCTCTTTACATGGACGAAATAATAACCCGACACCTTGATATAATGTCGGTTTACGATCCGAAGCATGAGATAGGGCTTATTGTGGACGAATGGGGCAACTGGTACGATGTGGAAAAGGGCACAAACCCGGGATTTTTGTATCAGCAAAGCACCATGCGGGACGCAATTACCGCCGCTCTCAACCTTGACATATTCATAAAGCACAGCGACCGTATCGTAATGGCGAATATCGCTCAAGCGGTCAACGTGCTCCAATCGGTCATTCTTACCGAGGGAGAGCGTATGACCAAAACTCCCACCTATCATGTTTTCGACCTGTACCGCCGTCATAAGAGCGGAGAGCGGGTATTTACAAGCCTTGACATCGGAGAAAAGGAGGGCATTCCCACCCTCAGCCACTGTGCAACGGTCAAGGACGGCGCTTTGTCCCTCGCTCTCACCAATACTCTGTTAAAGGACACCCGGGAGCTGGAGATAGACGTTTGCGGCTTTGATTTTTCTTCCGCAGAGGGAGAAATAATTTCCGCCGACGACGTTCACGCCCACAACACCTTTACGCAAACGGAAAATGTTTCTATCAAAAAGTACGACGATTTCGCCGTTCAAAACGGAAAAATAAAGGTGAAGCTTCCTCCCTGCTCCGTTGCGGCGTTAACGCTCAAGTGACGGAGGAAAGAGGAAATGCCTTGCAGATGCTTGCTGGCGGAGGCAGGAGAATATCAGCTGGCGGAAAATATAAGGGAATATACGGAAAACCTCGGCGAGGATATAAAAGCCGAAAGCTCCTTATATCAAAAACGGTTGAAAATATGTGAAAAGTGCTCCGATCTTTTAAACGGCACTTGTTTAAAATGCGGCTGTTATGTGGAAATGAGGGCGGCGGTAAAGCACAACCGCTGTCCCTCCGAGGAAAAATACTGGTAAAATTTGCTGCAAATATATGAGGCGGTGCGAAAAAAATCAGACCGCCCCGCATATTTCGTACAAAACAAAGCAGTTACAGGCAAAGGAGGAAATCTGATTATGCTTAAAGCGGTAATCACCGACGCCGACTTTTTCGGCGGAGAACCTAAGGTCAACCCCGATATTTCCCGCTACGGAGCAAGGGGGATAGTATTAAACAACGAAAATATGACGGCGATGATACTTATGGAGGCCAACGGACTGTATAAGCTTCCCGGAGGCGGCATAGAGCTGGGCGAACGGGAAAGCGACGCCTTTATGAGAGAGGTGCTGGAGGAAACAGGCTACAGCTGCAAGGTCATAGCGCAATTGGGCACTGTGGAGGAGCATAAAAACAAATCCGGCTTTTCTCACTTTTCCTATGCATTTATAGGGAGAATAGAGGGAGAATGTCAAAAATCGGCTCCGACATCTTCGGAAAAGCTGCTGGATTTTTCCACGACCTTTATGAGCCTTCAGGACGCAGCGGCGGTAATGAACAAATCCTTGGAGATGTGCAAGGATTATAAGATGAAATTTATGCTGCTGAGAGATAAGAAAATCATAGATTATGCTTTGGAGATGATCGAAGAGGGAGAAATTGACATAAGCCTGACCGAATGATATGATAACGCAGAAACCGTCAAATCCGTTTTGGAGTTGACGGTTTTTCTTAGTATTTAATACGTATCCAGCGACGTACCCGACTTGGTGGCTATCTCCACTGCTCTCCAGCCCTTTTCGGTCTTTACAAATTTATTGTTGAATTTATAAACCTGCGGTTCTCCTTCTCCTCTGTAATGAGTTGTGTTGTTGGGTAAGTCCTGATACACAACAGACCGAAACTCTATCTCGGTATCGGTCTGACTGACCAGTTCCAGTTCTGCTCCGACGGCAGGACCTATAACGCCGGAAAGCCCTTGTGTCCATATTTCTCCGTTGTAGAAAACATACCAAGGGTATTTTTTCACCATTTCTTCCACCGCTTCCTCGGTATAGACATCATAAAAGGCATTTAAAAAGCTGTCGGATCTTATTCCCGTTTCCCAGTATGTACTGTTTATTCCTTCGGCGGCAGGGTGAGAAGCTGACAGCTTTGCTTGGTCGTCCTCGCCGAAAGGCTTGCAGGTGTAATATATATCGGTTATATCCTCGGTGTCGTTGAAGCAGTTCCAAAGTGCGCTTGCTCTGAAATAAAGCTCCTTTATTTCGGGCACTCCGAGACTGTCAAAAAAAGCGTCGTTTTTCTCCTGATAGGGATATGTGCCGTACATCATTTGGTGATTTTCTTTGTCCCACCAGCTGTCAACGGTATAATTTTTGCACACCTGCTCATAAAGCCCCTCGTAACTGAAATCAATAAACTTATCCTGACTGTGAGGAGTGCCGATAAGGATAAATTCTCTCGGGTCGCCCTCGATTTCTATGCGTATGCCTGTTTCGGCGGGAATATCGGGATCGGTCGCTTCGGTTTTTGTTGTATGTACAGGAGCTGCTGTGATCTCTTCACTTGAAAAGGGACTTTCCTCCGCAGAGGTCTCTGAAACGGGTCGGTCAGTATTGCTGCACGAGGTTATTAATGCCATAGCCAATAAAGGAACAAACGCCTTATAGGAGACGGACAGAAATCTTTTGCTTGTCATTTTATACCTCACTTTTTCTTGTAAATAATATTACAAACATATGAATTAGTATAATATATCACATTCCGCCATAAAATTCAAGAAAAACACAGCAAAAACATTACCGAAAAATTTCTTAAAGTTTGTTAAATTTGACTGTCCAAAAT
>JAMPBF010000127.1 GCA_023666805.1 Bacillota bacterium | reverse complement strand
CAAGATCCGAGTTGAGGACGATGTGGACGGAAGACTGCTGATAGACGTTATAAACCGTTTCTTAAAGGAACAGACCGAGGAAAGGCGGGGTATCTTTATGCGCCGCTATTGGTACTTGGACTCGGTGGCAAGCGTCGCAAAGCGCTTCGGGATAAGCCAAAGCAATGTGAAAACCACTTTGTTCAGGCTCAGAAACGAGCTTAAGGACTTTTTGGAAAGCGAGGGCTATAATATATGAACGGAATCGAATTACTTGAAAGAATGTCGGAGGTGGAGGAGGGCTTGATTCTCGAATCGGAAAACTGCGGCAAAGGGAAAAAAGGGAGAAGACCCTTGTTTATCGGCTTGGGAACGGTGGCAGCGGCAGCGGCTGTGGCTTTGACCGTTAATTTCCTCGGAAATATTTCCCAAAGGCCGCCTGTTGCACAGGAGCTGCCTATCCTTACTGCTCCCATTCTCGTAAATTACGGAATGGGATTTGAGGGATACAATCTGTCCGATATTTCGGAGTATAACAACGGCAACCCTTGGACAGAGGATATGGACATTAAGACAATGCCCGTGTATAAAAGCAATATAGGCAATCCCGACCGGGAAAAAATGACCGAGTATCTATTGTCCGCAGCGGAAAAATTCGGCATTGACGTCAGCACTCTTGAGATCACCTGGGAAAACTTCGACGATGACGCACAGCTGACGTCCTACAGGAAAATGATGGAGGAGCAAAATGTTCCCGCCGACGAGATAGAGACGGAGCTTGAACGGGTCAGGGCAATGATACTTCTGCAAGCCAACGTTTATGCGAAAAACGACGATTTGTGGCTTTCCGTAGACGGCACTTATACCGTAGGTGTGCATTATCGCGACGAGGCGGAAATTCTTCTGCCCGAGGAATACAGAGATACCTCCACCGACGAGGGGAAGCTGAATACCGCAAAATACCTTTTGGAGCAGTATAAGGAAATACAGGGTCTTACAGATCCCGTGATAGATATTTATAAGGACGATTCCTTGGGCTTTTACGACAAAGGGAAAACCGACGCCGAAACGATTTTCAACTACAGCTTAAATCATTCCCGCTTCGGCGTTGACGAGGAAGGAAACCTTTTTGTGATATGGCTGGATTCCACCGCAGGCTGTGAAAAATTGGGGGACTATCCCATACTTTCCGTCAAGGAGGCGGAAAATGAGCTTTTAAGCGGCAATTACCTGACCTCTGTCCCTTATGACTTACAGGAGGGTGACAAGCCCGTGCATACCGAGATCACCTACCGAATGGACAGAGGCTGCGATTACGCTCTCCCCTACTACCGCTTTTTGGTGGAGGTGCCCGAATTCAGCGGGGACGACGGAACAAAGTGCTACGGCGCTTACTACGTTTGCGCCGTCAGCAAGGAGTATATAAGCGATCCCGTCATATCCTACAACGGCGCCCCTATCGGACAGAACGGGCTTGGACTTGAAAAATGAACCCATAATAAAAAGAGCGAAAAAACTCGCTCTTTTTTAATTTGTGATTTTTCCCTTTTATTTCCGTCTATAAAAGTGAACGCTCGGGATCATACAGGGCGCTTGAAGAAATTGTAACCGAATTGTAATAAAATTGTAACCGCTTTGTAATTGACTTTCAGAAAAATATCAGTAAAATTATAGTAAAGCGGGTCAAAGAACAGGAAAGGAGATATTTATCCGAAATGAAAAAGAAAATGATCACTTTATTCACTTTAACGTCTCTGCTTTTAACAGGCTGCGCATGGTCGGCAATGCCGGCGGACGGGGAAAAATTAAGCGACTTGACGGAAGGTGCGGAAAACGGCGATACGAGCCAATCTTTATCTGTGACCGACGCAGGTGCGGTAACCGACATAGGTACGGCGGAGATCGAGATGAACATACCCGAGGAGACCTTTTTGATAGGCTTGGACAACAAGGGAGTAGCCCTTTCCGATATAAAAACATTGACACTACAGGACGGGACGGAAATTTCGGGAGAAGATCTGAGCCTTGACAGCTTTGACAAGGACAGCTTCTTCTCGGCGGAGTGCGAGGGCTTTTGCTACCTTGCCGACCCCTTGGGAGTGGCGGAGAACAGCATAGATAACGCCGATACCTTTAAAGCGCCCGAAATGCAGGGAATCGTGGAAGAGACCTTTGACAGGGAATTTAAGCGCTACAACGTAGGGGACAAATACGGCGATCTGACAGTGAAAAAAGCCTCGGTGTGCTTTGACGCCGGATATTACAACACGGAGTGCTTCGGCTGGGATCCGATGCTGGCGGGAAAGGATATAGATTTCCCGCAGGTATTCTACAGGGAGCAGTATGTGGAGTTTGAGGGCGAGATCGACCTGACGGGCTACGTTATTGTCAATGAAAGCAGCGATTACTTCCCCGAATACGAGGGGATCATGGCTTTTATGATCGACGGCAAAAGCAGTCCCCTGCCGATAGCCGACGCATCAGTGTCACTGGGGGAAGAAGGAGGGTTCTTCACGTTCAGCCGCTGCGGTTATATGGGAATGTACGGAGATGACGCCGCCTGCTTTGTTGACGAATACGGCCCCATTTGGTTAGGGTACACAGACGACGTTCCTTCGGACACGAGCGGCTTGAATGCCTACCCCAATATCACCAAGGTGAATGTGACCCTGGAAAATATTGTAATGCCATGCTATAAAGAAATGCCCACCGGCTCTTCGTATATAAGCGCCGACGTCAAGAAGCTGGAGGTTTTGTCTTAAGATTTGCGTAGAGGCTTGTCGGTACGATCGACTAACTTAACCTAAGTAATTTGATTTCCGTATTTTACTGCGGGAGGGGCAAGCTTTTCGCCGACCATATGCAAAAATGCATTTCGTCGGTGAAAGGCTCGCCCCTCCCGTTTATACATAATAATTTAATTAAATTTCCGCTGCATTGTTTTTGACAAGCGGCCGTCACCTTTCGTTAACTACCTCCACAACCTCTCCGTTTCTTACCGCCACTCTCGGTACCCTTGCGGAAAGGGCGCAGACGACCTCGTTGCTGATGGTTCCCATTGTGTCCGCAATACGGTCAAGGCAGGTTTCCTTGAATTTGCCGCTGTACAAAATTACCTCGTCTCCGATCTTTGCGCCTGCCTCGGTAACGTCGAGCATCATCTGATCCATGCAGACCCTGCCCCTTATGGGGCATAAAACGCCGTTTACTATAGCCATGCCCTTGTTGGAGAGCAGCCTTGAATAGCCGTCCGCATAGCCTGTAGGCACTACGGCTATAAGCTGATCGCTGTCGGTTTTATAGGTTCTGCCGTAGCCTATATCCGTGTTTTTGGGGATAATCTTAAGCTGGTCTATTACGCTTTTTAAGGTCATGACCTGCTTCAAGGCAAGGGTGTTTTTTACTCCGGTGTTGGGGGAAAGTCCGTAAGGGATAAGCCCGGGGCGGATAAAATCCGACTTCATATCGGGGTAAAAGGCGACCCCGCCGCTGTTTTGACAGTGGATAGGCAAGCCGTATTTTTCCGTAAGCTCCAAAAATTTTTTATGCTGATTTAAGGTAAATTCTCTGTTGTCCTCGTCCAAAACGTCTGCCGCAGGGAAATGCGTGTAAAAGGCGGTGACCTTTAGGTTCGGCATGGCCGTGATCCTTTCGATCTCCTCGGGGGTGTTTACCCCTACTCTCGACATTCCCGTATCCAAGGCGATATTTACGGGAATGACCGCATTTTGAGAGGCGGCGAAGCGGTTTAGTCTCTCGGAAAATTCCACACTGCCCGCAGTGGGGGTCAAATTCAGCTTTAAAATGTCGGGAAACCGCTCCTCCTCGATATAGCCGAATACCAAAAGAAAACAGCCGTTGTCCCCTATAATTTCCCTCAGCCTTTCCGCCTCGTGCAGATTTGACACCGCAAAATGCCTTATTCCCAGCCTGTAAAACTCCTTGCCGCAGATAATATCGGAATGACCGTAGCAATTTGCTTTAGCTACGGCGATTATTTTTTTGTCGGGGCATTTTTTTTGAATGCTGTTCATGTTGAAGTCCAAAGCGTCTAAATCTATCTCCGCATGGCAGCGTCTTAAAAAATCCATTTGAATTTGCTTCCTCACTTGTAATTTTTTTAAGTATGTGTTATACTAAATATGTATATGTTTATGAAAAATCCAATTCAATTATACAGCAAAGCAAAGAAAAAAACAAGAGGAAAATCAATTGAAAGGCAGCAAAAATGGCGCATAAAAAAAGAAAGAGCAACTGGTATATCTATTTCATCACCTTTGCCGTGACTGCGGCGCTGGCGGCAATGGGGCTTTCCATAGTTTGGGATATAATCTTTGTGCCTAAAACGGATTACAGCAGCACGGGAATAAAATCCAACGTGCCCGACGCTTCCAACAACTTAATAACTCTGTTTATGCTGTCGGAGGAAAAGGCGGCAAACCCCTCAAGATACCTTTTGGTAAGCTACCTTCCCGCAGAGGAGACCGTCACCTGCGTCCCCATTCGTTCCAATATGCAGGCGCAGGTGGGCAGCAAGCTGCGGACTATCGACGAGTTTTACTCCGAGGGCGGGGTAAATTCGGTAATGTACGCCATCGAGGGCACGGTGGGAGTTAAATGCGACAGATACGTTAAGCTTGACCGAGCCAGCTTTGTGTCCATGGTGGACGTTATAGGCAAGGTGAACGTAAGCTGCGCCTACGATGTTTATGCAAACGACGGAGCCATACTTTTTGAGACAGGCAGTCAGAGCATGACGGGCAGCGATCTGTATCTTTACCTTAACTATGACAATGCCGATTACGGCGAGGATTATCAGAGCTTGGTAATGGGCTCCGTATCGGTTCAGATAATAAACAGCAATTTGAGAGGACTTTCCTCCACGGTAATACAAAGCTATTTCTCAAAGCTTATGAACACAGCCGACAGCAATCTGACCTTAGAGGACTACACCAAAAGGCAGCAGGCGTTTTTGTTTACCAGCTCGGAAAGCATAAATCCGGGTCAGTACTATATTCCCTACGGCGAAACCGCAGACGGCGTATTTGTTCTCTCCTCCGATTCCAGAGCCACTATTTTGGAGAGAATGGGAGTAAGCTCCTAACGGTGCATAACAGATGCAAATGAAGGAAAAATATCAGCAAAAACGGAAAGGAGAAAAACAATGCCCTATTTTTTATCATCCGAAGGCGCTAAGCACATTTATTACGAAATAATCCCGCCCAAGCAGGGCAAGCCGAAGGCAGTCGTACAGGTGGTTCACGGAATGTGCGAGTATTTCGGCAGATATAAGGAATTTGCCGATTTTATGGCTGAAAACGGCTACGCCGTTGCGGGAGACGATCATTTGGGTCACGGACGGACAGCCGAAAAGGACGAGGACAAGGGCTTTTTCGCCGAGCACAACGGTTGGAGATTTTTGGTGCGGGACGAAAAGCGAATGACCGAGATAATAAAGAGGGAATATCCCCATACTCCCATAATACTTTTCGGTCACAGCATGGGCAGCTTTATAGCAAGGCTGTACACCTCCTGGTTCCCCGAGAGCATTGCCGCAGCGATCTATATGGGAACCAGCAGCGGCGTGCCGCAGGGTGCGGCAGGAACGGCGGTAAAGCTTCTCGAAAACACTGCGGGAACAAAAACTCCCCTAAATTCAAGCCAAAATATGTTCTATCATTTTCTTACAAGGCGGGTCCCCGACAAAAAGGGAGAGCTGGACTGGATCACTCGGGACAGGGAGAAGATCGAATATTACAAACAAGATCCTTTGGGCAATTTTGCCTTTACCGCAGGGGCTTACCGCGATCTTGTAAAGCTTTTGGGAGAGATTTCGGGAACGGATTGGGCTTATTCGCTCCCCAAAAAGCTTCCCGTGCTTTTAATGAGCGGAGAGGAAGACCCTATCGGCGACTACGGCAAGGGCACGAGAAAGGTGTATCACCGTCTTAAAAAGGCGGGAATGGAGAGCGTGTATATCCGCCTCTACGTAGACGCCCGACATGAGCTTATCAACGAGATAAACCGAGAAGAGGTATATCAGGACATCTTATCCTGGACGGATAAGACCTTAGGCAAATAATACCGATAACCGTTAAGATCGGATCGGTTATTGGCATCACAAGGACTGAAAGATGAAAAAACGTTATTTGGAAGCGGCAAGGCTCACCAAAACGGTGGGGCTGAAGGGCGAAATGCGGGCGCAGGTGTTATGTGACAGCGCAGATATTCTTGCGGATTTTGATCTGTTTTTGGGGGAAGAGCATGTTCCCTGCACCGCAGTCAGCGCCTATCCCGTAAAAAACGACATGTGCAAGATCAGGCTGAAAGGCATAGACACGGTGGAGCAGGCGCAAAAGCTTGTGGGACAGCTTCTTTACATCGACAGAGAGGATGCGGAGCTCCCCGAGGACACTTGGTTTATCGCCGACCTTATAGGACTGCCGGTATATGATCTTGACAGCGGAAGAGCTTACGGCAAGGTAAAGGAGATACTTCAAAACGGCCCCGTAGACGTATACCTTTTAAATACGGCGGAGGGGAAGGAGCTTCTGTTCCCCGCTATCCCCCAAGTGCTTAAAAGCGTGGATATTGAGGGAGGAAAAATACTGATCACCCCTCTGCCCGGACTTTTTGAGGACTGGGAGGAGGTAAAGGGCGAGGAAAAGCAAGAAGGGCATGATTACTCCCCAACTGACTCTTGAATTTTTTGCCCCCTTGTCGAAATCCTGTGTCGCAGCTCCTTGAAATACGGCATATTCCTGCGGAGCTGCTCCTTGTCTTTCGGCAAGGGTTCGGCGCAAAATTCTTCAAGATTTAATTGGTGGAGCAATAACAGACAAAATTTGCGAAAAGAGACTGCTTATGAGGATCGACATAGCTACCCTTTTCCCCGATATGTGCGAGGCGGTTTTGTCCGAAAGCATTGTGGGCAGAGGGAGAAAAGCGGGTTTTATCACCATAGAGTGCCATAATATCAGGGATTACACCTTGGATAAGCACCGCAGGGTGGACGACAAGGCATACGGCGGCGGCACGGGAATGGTAATGCAGGCGCAGCCCGTGTACGACTGTATCATGGCTGTAAAGGAGAAGGCGGATTGCGATAATTCCCGCCTTATTTATCTGTCCCCGCAGGGGAAAAAGCTTACTCAGGACTTGGTGAAGGAGCTTGCAGCGGAGCGGCATTTGATACTGCTTTGCGGTCACTATGAGGGAATAGATCAACGGGTCTTGGAGGAATTGGAGGCAGAGGAAATTTCCGCAGGAGATTACGTGGTGACGGGAGGAGAGCTGCCCGCTCTCATTATAGCCGACGCAGTGGCAAGACTTCAGCCCGGCGTTCTGCCCAACGAGGAGGCTTATTCCATTGAAAGCCACTATGACGGCTTGCTGGAATACCCCCAGTACACCCGCCCGGAGGTGTGGCATGACAGAAAAGTCCCCGAGGTTCTGTTGTCGGGGCATCATCAGAATGTGGAGAAGTGGCAGAAGGAGATGTCGAAAAGGGTAACAGAGGAGAAAAGGCCCGATATGCTTGAGAAAAATAATTCGGAATAATACATCGGTTACATTTCGGTTACATTTTTCCACATTAAATATTGCTTTTGCACAAATTGCTTAAAAATGACACTCGATTGAGGAAAATTTTTTACAATATAAGCTAAAACCGCCGATACTTTGCTTAAAAAATAAACTAATAAAGTAAAAAACGCAAGCGATCGGATCGAAAAATATTAAAAAATGTGGCTGTAAAAGGATATATTAAGCGGGGTGTGGAAAACTTTTAGATGTCTATTACATATAAAGGATTTATATTTGTGCACAAGTAACAAATGTGTAATAATTAAATTACTTAAACTGCTGT